>NZ_JAAHHE010000072.1:0-24927 GCF_010692525.1 Moorena sp. SIO3B2 | reverse complement strand
TCGGGCGGGCAGGATGCCCACTCTACTCCTATTAATTATTTTCGGGCGGGCAGGATGCCCACTCTACTCCTATTAATTATTTTCGGGCGGGCAGGATGCCCACTCTACTCCTATTAATTATTTTCGGGCGGGCAGGATGCCTACTCTACTCCTATTCATTCCTTGATTCAGCAACGCCAAAAAAAAAACATATGCTGAACGCGATCGCGTGCGCGTAGCGCATTAGCTGATAGCTGATTGCTGTCAGCTGATTCCTTACTTTGATCTTCCTTCTTCCACAAACCCCCTCACTTCTGATAAAACATACAATGGTCTGCCTTTTACTTCTTCATAAATCCGTCCTACATATTCCCCCAAAATACCAATAGATACTAACTGTACAGCTCCCAAAAAGAAAATTGCAATCATAATAGTGGCAAACCCAGTCACAGGAGAATTAGGTTCAAAAATCCGCCAGTAAAGCACTAACCCTGCCATCAATAGCGCTATCGCTGTTGCTAATAATCCCAAATAAGTAGCGATTCGCAATGGCACTTTAGAAAAAGAAACCAGTGCATCTACTGCTAGGGCTAAGGATTTACGAATGGTGTACTTGATATCACCAGCAAAGCGGGGGTCACGTACATAGGAAACAGAGGTTTGCCGCAACCCTACCCAAGAACGCAATCCCCGCACGTAACGGTTCCGTTCTGGCATGGCATTGAGTACATCAACCACCCGTCGATCCATTAAACAAAAGTCCCCCGTATCTATGGGAATCTCGACATTGGCCAGACGGCGCAGTAAGCGATAAAATAGGTAAGCCGGAAAGCGCTTTAACCAACTTTCACGACGTCTCTGGGTGCGCTGAGCATAAACAATTTGATAACCCTGCTGCCATTTTTCGACTAGCACTGGGATGATCTCTGGTGGGTCTTGTAAATCAGCATCTAGGACAATAATCCCTTGACCCCGCACAAAATTTAGACCGGCAGTGACAGCAATTTGATGACCAAAGTTACGGGAAAGACTTAGGTAACATACCCTTGGGTCTTTTTGATGAAGGTCTCGCATCAGCTCTAGAGAGCGATCGCAACTGCCATCATTCACTAGAATTAACTCCGCCTCCCCCAACTGATCCATTACTGTACTGATGCGTCGGTACAGTTCTAAAATACTGTTTTCCTCGTTATATACAGGAATAACCAGGGAATAGGTTGGGTTCATCGTTCTTCAACATTTTTGAATTAAGAATGTAGAATGCAGAATGTAGAATTCTACATTCGCGCATTCTACATTCTGCATTCTGACAGACGACCTTCTAACGCCCTAATTTATTAGGAATTCCCTGACAACCACCGGGGATTGTTTTTCTTGACTTTTCACCGCACCAAGCACAGCAATAGTAGTGCTGCTTTTCATCCATCCGCTGGACACCGGTGAAGTTAACATTTTCGACTACTGCACCGGTGTAAACTCCAGTGCGATAGTCAGGGGGATGGGTACGACTGCGGGGACTGGCAGTTTCTACTGAACCATAAAATAGGCGGACTCCCTTGAGGTCAGCACCAGTGAGGTTGGCTTCATATAAAACAGTGCGGGATAGATTCGCTTGCACTAAGTCACAGAAACTCAGATTCGCTCTGACCATATTAGCTTCACCGAGTTCTGTCCAACGCAAATCTGTACCACTCAGGTCTGATCCAGCTAACATTACATTCAGGTCAATAACTCTTATACCATAAACTCGGTCTTCTTGGTATCCTCCATACCCATCCAACATGGGGCGTCCTAAATGATTATCCCGTCTGAGGGGAGTTAGTAAACGGGCTTGGGACAAAAATCTGAGCACTTTGGCTTTCCCATGGGCATCCACACTACTGAGAATCGCAGCAGTTCTTCCTTCGCAAAATGCCCTCTCTTGGGGCCAATCTTCTAGCAATCCCTGATCATCTAAGGCTAGATCTGAAACTCCCTGAAAGTAAGCATCAATGGTTTGCTGCTGAGTAATCATATTTTGCTGGATGGTCAAGTCTTTGGAAATGACATATTGTCGCCAAGCAATGAATACTGCTAGGACGGCAATCAAAATCTGTCCCAAAGCACCAACCCACTCAGCCCATGACCCAAATTCATCCCATTTAATTTGAACTAACCAATTGCTGATGTTTTGGTAAACACCAAGAAATTTCAGTAAGCCACTTATTGCTGCTACCACTCCGATCGAGGCAATAACTTTGATTCTTTGTGGTGGTGGCAACAAATCAGTAAGCCATTGTTTGAGAACCGGTAAAATCACTGGCAGTGAAACCAGCAACGCCACAATAGCTCCGGATATCCCAATCCAGAGGTTATCAATCACTACCCCAAAAATCATGATAGCGATCGCACTGAGAATAATTAGGCTTAGGGAGCGATTGGCAGGACTAACTGATCCAATAGTTGGTTTATTGGGTAGGTTTGACAACGGCAGGGTAGATAAATGTTGCTCCTCTTGAGTTTGGGGAGGAGATGGTGGTGAATTACCATTGGCTGAGTTCTTGGCGGTACCGTTGTTACTATGTTCAGGCTGATTGGGTGGCACAGGCTCAGGCAAGTTAGTCATGGTATTCCCATCAAAATAAGCTCAAGGTCAAGCAACATTACAAAATAATACAGCTCTTAGACACTCGGATCGTTTTTTAGCTGATTTGCACCTCAACAGATTAGCAAATTTTCAAGTGAAATCCGGTAGACTTGACTTGTGTTAAATTTTATTTTGTACGTTATCTAAATCCAAGCGGGAGCAATAATAATCTGTAACTTTATATAGCGTTA
The DNA here is from genome assembly GCF_010692525.1 of Moorena sp. SIO3B2. Taxonomy (NCBI): domain Bacteria; kingdom Bacillati; phylum Cyanobacteriota; class Cyanophyceae; order Coleofasciculales; family Coleofasciculaceae; genus Moorena; species Moorena sp. SIO3B2. The sequence continues at coordinate 22,131 of NZ_JAAHHE010000072.1, read as the reverse complement.
CTCATAGTTATCTGGGTTCCCAAGAGCATACTGCATTGCTACTCCCTACTCCCTACTCCCTACTCCCTACTCCCTACTCCCTACTCCCTACTCCCTCCAACCCAGAACTTTGTACCTCACCCGATGGAGAAGTGCTGTACCACAGATGAGCATTCCAGTTTGTATTGAAAGGGTTGGGCATCCGTTCCTGAATCCTAGTCGATTGTACTTGTAGTAACTGTGGCTGAGATTGGGTAAGAGGCACGACAGTCCATTCTTTGTTTTCCCTCAAGGTCTGTGCCAGGTCTTTTGAGTAAGGGAGCACCGCTGCAGTGACTTTATGGCCTAGCACCAAATCCAGCAGCTGCTTGTGATCACAGATGACCGAAATGACAATTTGATCAAATCGTGGTTTGCCTTGCCAATAGTCTGGAAAAGCCCTCAACTCGATGCCACTAGGACCGAAGGTCTCAACTTGGAATGGTCCAGTCCCAATCGGCTTTATCCCAAAGTGTTCTGTACCAGGACTTACGCACAGACTCCATGGGTATGGTGGTCAAGGTTTTGCAAACCCTACAGGTAGCGTTAAATTGAGGTATTTGCGTAAGTCCTATGTACCATAACAATGGCGCGGTACAATTCCCAAAGTTAAAAGTTGGGGATGAATAGGAGGTTTAGCTACCGGGCCTGGGTCGATTGCTAAGGGATGGGAATCCCTAGGCTCAATGGAATCAATTTCCCTGAGGGGATGGGATTGAGAGGGTAACCTTTGAGAGGCAGACTGTAATGTAAACGCAATGGTTTTTTGATCTACCACTTTTGATATCCCTGATGCTTGTCAAAACCAGTTTGCGCCAGGGTGAGTCAATTTTCCGTAGTACCTGATAAGTGAACTCAACATCAGCAACCGTTAGAGGGGTGCCATCGTGGAAACGTAGGTTGTCATGAAGCTGGAAATAAAGAATTTTAGTGATTTTGTCTACAGTTTCTAGCTTCCACTTGACAGCAAGATCGGGAACCAGCAACCCACGTAAGGAATTAAAACGACATAAACCCCGGAACACCAGACTCAATACATCTGCTGGTCCTAGGTTTGGGTTGAGCAAAGGGTCAAGGGTCTTAATCGGACGAAAATCAGCAATGGTAAGCTCTTGGCGCGATTTGACCCAAATCTTTTTGGTAAAGGTGCTGTTGCTTGGGTTGATATCGGCGAGTTGTTGTTGTGGATCAGCCGTGAAGCGGATCATATGGAAGCCAGCCTTAAACCTAAGTTGATGACGAATGCTGCTGTCTTGCGATCGCTGATTTGGTTGTAAGGTGCCATGGGGACTAAGGTCAGATAGATTATTAATAGTCCACTCAACTTGGAAAGAACCGGAAGGGCTACTTCCTTGATTAATTAGATCTGCTTCTAATGTAATTAAATCCCCTGCTACTGGTAATGGCGGATTTAGGATAATGTCACGCACCAATAAATCAATGGTAGTGGCTTCCCAAGGAAGAGTATTGGTCGTTTGACCATTAATCACAGCAAATAGCACACCAACACCCGTGACTTGGGGCATAATCACACTCAGGCGGGACTCACTCCAACTGATGATTTGGGCTGGCTGACCCTGAAACAAAACTAGAGCATCGGGTGAAGGCACAGAACCGAAATTACCCCCTTCAATCACCACACTACTCCCTGGCGGTGATTTGGCTGGTTTCACTTCAGTCAAAAATGGCAGTTGTCGCCACATCCGAATCCGTGCTTCTCGAAGATCAGTTTTGCGGCTAACTTCGGCGATCATTGCTGGGGTTTGGGTGTAGCGATCTAGGTCATCAACGGAGTAAATTGCGATCGCATTTAGTTGTTTGATCTCAGCATCAGTAATATCTGGTAACGTAGCCAGAGGACGGTTATCTACTGGTCGATCTAGGGGCTTATGTACCCCATGCAACTGACTCTGTAGTACTTGGGTAAAATCCAATTTGAGAACAGTACCACCATTTTCCTTGGGATCAACAACCGTCCGAAACCAAATTTCTCGATCTTGACCACGGCGCACTGTTACTTCCAAATCCAGGTTTAGCTGTTTGATAGCCAAAGACTTACCACGAGCATAGGATTTGAGGGAGAGAGTATCTTCCGCATAGTCAATTTCCGATGCGATCGCATCCACCAATTCTGCCAGCTGCCATTCTTGGTTATCCTCTGTTACTGACTCATCATTACTCATCGATCCCAAGTTCCCTCTTCTGACTTCCCTACTCCCGCGTCACTCCAAGGGTGGGGTACCTCACCCAATTGATAACTGCTATACATGCAATAGTTTATCCTTTAGCTTTTGTCTTCAGTAGTGATAGTGATTCCGATACGACCATTACTACCAACTGGTTCTATTTCACGAGCTGATGGCATTGTAACTATCACTCTATTTGACTTTTCTGGTAAAGACTGGGGGTCAGTTTGCAGCCGTAGATTGGCAGGAATCTCAACATCCACATCAGTGACCTGTAACTTCAATGGTTCACCACCGCGATCACTACCCCGATCACTTGTTTCTTCCAATGTGTCAGTGATCTCTCGGAAAATCAATGTAATTAAATCTCCTAGTGTGATGTCAGCCATCAGAAAATCTTGGTGATTAGTAGTTGAATTATAATCCTTTTTTATGCTTTGCGCTCTTGTAGAGTCTAGAAACAGAGACTTTATCAACAAACCCAGCGGTAATCAGGCTATACTGTTTCAGTAAGATTTAGTCCAGGTTTTTTTTAATCAACAGTAAAAAAACTATTTCAATACTGCTCTAGCATTTTTAGTTTATATGTAAACCTAGGATTGATATAAAAAGCAATGCAGCGCCTTAATACCGGGGTTTCCCCCAGTCGCACTTTGCATCAAGACTTCTTATCAGGGAACTTCGGATCACGGAAGAGTGTCAAGATATCCGAGGAATTTTTGGTTTTCTGATCAAGGGATGCAGCGATGCCAAAGGGGGTTGCCCCCAGTCGCGCTTTGCATCAAGACACAGGATTGGTTTTCATTATCTATTTAGAGGTTGTCTGAAAAGTCTCATTTGCTACATCCAAGCCCCCGTTGGTCCCCCAATTTTGGGGGACTTCTACCAGCAAATTGATTCTTGTTCCCCCCAGAATTGGGGGGCTAGGGGGGCAAAATTCAGTATCAAAAAACTTGGGAGATATCCTCTTAGAAATGCTATATCTAATTCTTGATATATAGCGCTATTCATATTCATGAGGTACACAGGATTTTTTCTATGTTCCCTATTATGAGTTACCTATTCTGAGATTCCCTATTACCTATTGCCTATTTCCTAAAATCAAAAAAATATCAGGGTAAACGCATCTAATTTGGTATAAATGGTAACAGACAAAAATATCATTAACTCCATTTTTTGGGTAAATTCCCATAAATCCCATCCTAAATCAGTTTTTTTGTTCAAAGTCAGCGGAAAATTCGTTGACTTTGAACAAAAATCAAAGTCGGATTTGCGTACGCAACCAGAATGTAGAGTACTCTCAAATCGACCTTGGATAACACGGCCAATAATTGAGAAGAAATTGGGCTTATTGATAATAACCAGGGTGATTCTATATTTTCTATACTATTGTTTACTTTTTAACTGTAAGTTTTGATACAAATTTAGATGCGTTTACCCTGGGTTGATCAGGCCATCACTACATGTTTATCACTACCGTCACCCTTTGAGGGACAGAAAACTTATCCAGCAAGAGTTTCCTCAATTCTGCCCGAACTAGACTCTAGCACCCGTACCTTAACCGTTGTCCTCACCCTGGATCCCTTGGCAGTCAGGCAAGTGTCCCCTGGACAGGTAGCGAGGTGGAAATTAGCTGAAACTATTCCTACTGCTGGTTACTGGCTGCCCACCACCGCTCTAGTGCAAGGAGTACGTGGTTTGTGGTCTTGCTACGTCTTGGGGGAATTGGCTGAATCGGATCTTTCTGGTGCAACTCACGTCTTCAGTGTCGAACGGCGAGATGTGGAAATTTTGCAGACACAGAGTAACCGCATTCTGGTTCGCGGTACCCTCCAACCAGGGGATCAAGTCATCGTCGGCGGAACCCATCGCCTTGTGCCTGGACAATGGGTGCGGTCAAAAACAGTTGCTGGGGTCAAAGTGCCATGATAGTGTCTTGGGCTAAGTAGAACAAGTATTATTGTTTAAGTTTAACCTTCTTGCTAATGTAATTAGTAGTTAAGATAAACTCTGTAACAAGATTGTATAGAAAAACACTCTTTACTGTAACCACCATAGTCCTACTCACCAGTATCCTGGGCGCTTGCGCCAAGAAACCTTCCCCCCCTGAAACTAAGTCTAATCTCAGGCTGACTGCAGACGGTTTGGGTAAACTCAACAAAACTAGCAACTTTGATGCTGATACCATCAAGAGTGCTCTGCCCAGTTATACCGTAAAAAAAGAAACCACCTCTGCTGAAGGGGAAACTTACGATATCTTCAGAGCCTACTGGCAAGATAGCCCGGTAGTGGAAATCGATGCCGACATCTCCCAGCAGAAAATCGGCAGGATTGAAGTGCTAAGCGATCGCATACCTGGTCCAAAGGATGTGAAGGTAGGAATAGCCTACTCCGCCACTCCTGGACACGAGAAACTAGACTGCTTGCCAGGTGTGGAAGAGTCCACTGGTAAAGTTTTTTGTAAGTTTGAGGAAAATGCCTCGATCCTATACGTCTATCAACCCCTTAACTGGGAAGGGCCTTATCATAAGTTACCTCCCCTTGAGGTTCTGACCAAGGCTAAGCTAGATAGTCTACGTTGGATAGCACCTTAAATTAGTTGCGTAGGGTGCGTTAGGGAAGGGCTCGCACTCATTTTCCGCCTCGTCGCCCATTTTGGGACAGCCCGCCCCGTAACGCACCACCGGGTCAAACAGCAAATTACCGCTCTTTCAAGGCTGGGGAATGCCTCAATGGTGTCTTTGCTGAAGATTCCAACAGCAAACCATACTCAATGCCTTCCACCACAGCTTCATAGGACGCTTCGAGAATATTACTAGAAACCCCCACAGTTGTCCAGCGCTGTTCTCCATTGCTCGATTCCACTAGCACCCGTGTCTTAGCCGATGTGCCAGCAGCACCATCCAGAATCCGCACTTTGTAGTCAGTTAGATGAAAATCAGCAATCTCTGGGTAAAAGTTCACTAAGGCTTTGCGCAAGGCTGCATCAAGGGCTGACACTGGTCCATTGCCTTCTGCTACTTCCAAAATATCCTGGTTGTTAACAGATACTTTAATGGTTGCCACAGAATTACTGTAGGGTTTACTGACCCCTTGTAGCATATCGCAATGTATTTGACAGCCTTTGAGTTCAAAGGGATGTTCTCGATATCCCAAAGCATCCCGCATCAACAAATCAAAACTGGCTTCCGCTGCTTCAAATTGATACCCTTCATTTTCTAGATCTTTGAGGCGTTCCAGGATTTCGCGACAGGCGGGGTCTTTTTTATCCAGGTCATGACCGAAACTACGGGCTTTTGCTAATACATTGCTCAATCCCGACTGGTCAGAAATTACGATCCGACGCTGGTTACCAATCTGTTCTGGCTGAATATGTTCATAGGTCAGAGGATTCTTTGCCACCGCTGAAACATGGATACCACCTTTGTGAGCAAAGGCTGAACGACCGACAAAGGCAGCATGGTCATGGGGAGCAAGATTAACAATCTCGCTAATTAAACGACTAGCTTGGGTGAGTCTGGCCAGCTGATTATCCTGAATACAGCGTAACCCTAGCTTCAACTGTAAGTTAGGAATCACAGAACAGAGATTGGCATTACCGCAGCGTTCACCATAACCATTAATCGTTCCCTGAACCATACAGGCTCCCTCAGATACCGCAGCTAAGGCATTAGCAACCGCTGTATCTGAATCATTATGGGTATGGATTCCTAACATGGGTTGGAGGTTAGGCGGTTGAAGGTTAGCAGGTTGAAGGTTAGCAGGTTGAAGGTTAGCAGGTTGAAGGTTAGCAGGTTGTTCGCCTTTGGCGTTCCCGTAGGGTAGGTTAGTTTCGGTTCCAGGTTGAAGGTTCGCAGGTTGAAGGTTAGCAGGTTGTTCGCCTTTGGCGTTCCCGTAGGGTAGGTTAGTTTCGGTTGCAGGTTGCAGGTTAGCAGGTTGTTCGCCTTTGGCGTTCCCGCAGGGTAGGTTAGAACCTTCAACATTCAACCTTCCAACCTTCAACTCATTGTCAACATTCAACCTTCCAACCTTCAACTCTTTAATGACATCTCTAACAATTTGACTAATTTGCTCGGGTAGGGTACCACCGTTGGTGTCACACAGTACTAGCCATTCTGCACCCGCATCTTTAGCAGCTTTCAGGGTTTTGAGGGCATAGTCTCGATTGGCTTTATAGCCATCAAACCAGTGTTCTGCATCGTAAATTACCCGACGCCCTTGACTACGGAGGTATTCTATGGTGTCACCAATCATGGCTAGGTTTTCCTCTAGGCTAGTTTTCAGCCCTTCAGTAACATGAAGATCCCAGGATTTACCAAAAATAGTCACCCAGCGCGTTCCTGCAGCTAAAATAGCTTGCAGCATCCGGTCTTCTGCAGCGATCATGTTTGGCCGTCGAGTTGAGCAAAAGGCGACTACTTCTGCTTGTTTGAGAGGTTCTTCTTTGAGCTTCCAGAAAAATTGCACATCTTTCGGATTTGCCCCTGGCCATCCTCCTTCAATGAAGGGAATACCCAACTCATCCAGTTGCCGAGCAATGCGTAACTTATCTTCGAGAGACAATGAGATTCCCTCACGCTGGGCACCATCCCGCAGCGTTGTATCGTAAATCCAGATCGGGTGAGAAGCTGTTGAAGTCATGGGCAGTTAGAATAGTTGAGTTTATCGTAAAGAAATGTAAATTATAGTTAAGGGTAAGCTTTGATGGCCTAAAGCTTAGTCAAGGGCAAGGCACGCAGATAACCTTCCGACATTTACCCGCGCTTAGCAGTGTAGGAAGGTTACCCATCTCTTAAGCCTTGATAGATCAAGGGTATCAAGCGATGCAGCGCCTTAATGCGGGGGTTTCCCCCACTCGCGCTTTGCATCAAGACAGAGGACTCGACCAAACTATCTAAAATCTAGATATTTATAAACGCAGCTTATCTAGAACCATCAAACAATAAGAGCACCTTGGTGTATTGCCAGATTGGCTCTGTTCACAACATTAAACATAGCTGCATCTAATTTTATTAAAAAATAAGCTACAGATAAGGAGTAATCTTGAATAATGCCTAAAGTAACAGCACAAGGAAAAAGCTTTGAATGTGACCAGGGCAGTAATCTGCGCAAGGTCTTACTAGAGCATGGCGTTGCCCTATACAACGGCAACGCTAAACTAATTAACTGTAGAGGATTAGGAAGCTGTGGTACCTGTGCGGTTGAGATAGACGGGGAAGTATCCGAGGCAAATTGGAAAGATAAAGCTAGGCGATCGCTTCCGCCCCATTCTCCGACAGCAAATCGCCGCTTAGCCTGTCAGACAAAGGTTTTAGGTGATGTTTGTCTTAGCAAATATGATGGCTTTTGGGGGCAAGGGGATCAAACTGTATGGACCCCAGAATCATGAAGTTGCCAATGGTAACTGGAAACTCGGATGTAGTTAAAAGCTATGGCTTGTCGTCAGTAGTGAATGTAAAATTATTTGTACTTAGGTAATTATTTTAATTTAGGACTGCTATAGTTATCAGGGTAAGCGCCATAAAAATTGAGCCAAAATGTAATATAGGGCAAGGATTAGGATAATATTAAGCCCTGATTATCAGCGCTATTGCAATTTATATTAATAGTGTTAACAAGAATGCAGCCTTATTGATTATTGCGTTTACCCTGCATCCCTTACCCAATTTGGCGGTATGGAATATCACTATTATAATTATAGATGCAGTAGATAAAGGCGATGGCATTTTATGAGTGTTGCAGAAATCAAAGAAGCAGTAATGAAACTCTCTACGGGAGAGTTAACAGATCTGGTTCAATGGCTTGATGAATTCTATGAATCTCTATGGGATAAGCAAATTGAGGAAGACTTTGAATCTGGCAAGCTAGATCATCTAATTAAACAAGCAAGGCAAGAATTCAGAGAGGGAAAGTGCCAGGAAATTTAAAGCATTTCAATACTTCACAGTTTTGGGAATACTACCGTCAGTTGCCACAGGAAATTCAAGAATTAGCAGATAAGAACTATGAGTTGCTTAAGCAAGATCCCAAACATCCATGATATCTTAAAGCAAATCTAGCTTTTGTAGTGCGATGGTTGTAGTGAATGAAAGATGCGATCGCGTTTTGGAGAATGCGATCGCTTTTCTGGTGAGCATGACTGGAACTGAATCCAGCAACAGTTAAAATCGAAGAAACAGGAGGTCATCAATGGTTGCTGTTAATCAAATTAGACAAACGTTGACCCTGGCGGAATTTTTAGAACTTCCTGAAACGAAACCTGCTAGTGAATATGTCAATGGACAAATTCAACAAAAACCTATGCCTCAAGGAAAGCACAGCATCCTTCAACGGGAATTGAGTTTTGCTTTAACACTCGCTTTAAAGCCAGAGCGAACTGCCCAGGCATTCCCCGAACTGCGGTGTACCTTTGGTGGGCGATCAATTGTCCCAGACGTTGCCGTCTTTCGTACAGAACGGATTCCTCGTGATCATGATGGCCAAGTGGCCAATTCGTTCAATCTACATCCAGATTGGACTATCGAGATCTTATCCCCCAAGCAGAACCAAACCAAAGTCATTCGCAACATTCTCCATTGTCTCGACAACGGTACTAAGATGGGGTGGTTATTGGATCCGGAAGAGTCCTTGATATTTGTCTATAGTGCCGATAAATCCGTGCAACTGTTTGAGAACTTAGAGGTAGTGTTGCCCGTGCCAGAGTTTGCCGAAGCAGTGCAGCTTAAGGTGGGTGAGATATTTGATTGGTTGAAAGAGTAAACGGATCTTGTAGAGTGCGTTCGCGTAGCGGCTCGTACCGAGCATCGCTTTTCTGGTGGGCATAACTGGAACTGAATCCAGCAACAGTTAAAATCTAAGAAACAGGAGGTCATCAATGGTTGCTGTGAATCAAATTAGACAAACGTTAACCCTGGCGGAATTTTTAGAACTTCCTGAAACCAAACCTGCTACTGAATATGTCAATGGACAAATTCAACAAAAACCTATTCCTCAAGGAGAACATAGTACCTTACAAACTCGTCTTGCTACAGCGATTAATGAACTTATTTTACCGAAAAAAAATGCTCATGCTTTTACTGAATTAAGATGTACTTTTGGGGGACGTTCTATTGTTCCAGATATTACAGTATTTAGTTGGAATCGTATTCCGAAAACAGAAAAAGGAAGAATAGCCAATAAATTTGAGCTTTATCCTGATTGGGTAATCGAAATTCTTTCTCCTGAACAATCTGCGAATAAAGTGATCAAAAAAATTCTGTTTTGTCTGAACCAGGGAACAGACTTAGGCTGGTTAATTGATCCTGAAGATGAATCAGTGATGATATTTCAACCGAATCAATTGCCAGAAATAAAATCATATGAATAAATTTTACCTGTGTTAGATAGTATTAAAGATTGGAAATTATCTGTTGCCGAAATGTTTAGTTGGTTAAGTGTTAAATAATTTTTGGTTGGCGTTTCTTTTTTCCATTGAACTGAGTAAGAGATCAAATATCAATGATCGTAAGCATATGCGCTACGCGCACGCTGCTTGAGGTGCCGTCAGCCGTGAGCTAAAAGCTCACGCTGCTTGAGGTGCCATCAGCCATTCCCATAGCGTGGCCTTTGGCAAAGGCGCATAAGCTGAAAGCTGTTCGCGTAGCGTGCGCGTAGCGCATAAGCTGATAGCTGATAGCTTACCAATGATCAATGACCAATGACCAATTACCCAAGCTTGAAAAGAGCAATCCTACCGGAATCGATATGATATTCCAGTTGAGGAATTATCCCTCTGGCTCGATGCCTGCTGCTCTTAGCTGCGCTGCCAATTTCTCGGCTCGTTGCCGTTCCTGTTCAGCTCGTTGCTGTTCCTGTGATGACCAACTCCGAACCCCACAGCAACAGTTCTCCTTGCTGATCCCACCAACGTATCCAGTAACCAGTTCGGTTTTCCCTAGTTCCTTGCCAGATACCCAGAAATAAGCTCATTTGATCAATCCAGTAACGGTTATTGCCATCGGGTGGTTGGAGTTGATAACGTCCTGAATCATCTAACCGATAGGCTTCTATTACTCCAGTGTCTGGCTCAAAAATTACATAGTTGGGAACCTGTAACACTTGCTCATAGTAAAACCACTTGCCCGGAGGATAGGTTGGCTTGTTGGAATACTCCCCAGCTTCAGTATCACAGAGAAATTCCATGACAATAGCAGGAATATCCCCTTGAAGTCTTGGGGTATAATTACGTTTAAGTTCTTCTCTTGACACCCGAATTGATGGCACATATCCCCAATCTGGGGCTTTTACCACGATTTTGCGATTCAAAGTGGCACAGATGCCATAATTGGTAGTAGTCAGGGCATTAGCTGGTAGTTTGCCAGCAATTTCCAAACTTTGTGTCAGAGCAGCAGCCAGGGAGGTTGATTGATATCATCCACTGGTTCGTCGTCAAGAAGGAAATCATCAGTTGACACTCCCCGCCCTGGAAGGACGGGGATTCTTGCTTCCACGGGGTGACTTGTTTAACCAGGCCGGAGCCAGAAAAAATAGAGGTCTCCTCTTCACAAGCGTACTTGGTCTATGACCCAGGTTTCGGTGTGCCCCACCGTACCTAATCTAGTTAACAAGTTAGATAAACTTTTTCTTGATCATAGGGTTTTCGTAGATATCCAAATCGTTAGATTTGATTATGCAATAAGCTTATCTCTTAGCTTATTTTTTACATCATCTACTTATTTTAAGATCATGTTTATCTAGACCATTAATTTTTTTTCGTTAGGCATCTATAATAACACGATGTTAGAAAACCGTCAAGTCTTAATTTCAAAAAAAACCGTCCTATAAGGACGGGGCGCGATTACCCAAATTTTTTGGTAACTTTTCCCAGGTAACTTGGTAAGTAGCTGTGCTAGCTATCATAATTAGTTCCTCTCGGAGCCTGCTCTTATTATCATAAGTTAGCGAATTCCAGAGAACTGACGGGGTAACAGTTTACTTCACTCGACCCCGGAATCGGATAAACCCATAGGAATTTGGCGGTTCTCCTGGTGCAGTAGCTTCGGGCACATCTCCGACTTCGACCACCACAACTCCATTTTGGTTGACAGATACATTACATCCTGCGGGCACTGAGGTCCCTGGTGAGTAATAGCGACCGCGATCGCTATCGGGGATATTAGTTAGATAGATATTCGGTTCAGCTGAACCACTGGTGGGTAAAGGATCGGTAGTCTCGAACAAGGCAATCCCGACATCACTAGCTGGGAAACCAGCAGTTTGATTGAAGGCATCCGGAATAAAAGTAGTTTCTGCCGGAACTCGGTCACAGATACGCAGGCTCTTAGCGTAATTGCTGCCATTGGAGAGGAAGTACACAGTATATTCCAACTCATCCCCTGGCATGACTGTGCCAGAGTTAATTAATCCCCGCAGATATACATTGGGATTAGGCCAGTTAGGGTCATTATCCTCAGGAGCGCGATCGCTTCCAACATGATTGTCAGTACCAGGACTATCAATACCATCAACGAAAAGTGAGCCAGATGTCGGTAAAGATTCCCAAACGTTACTGTCTTTGCGCTTAATAGCGGTAATACGTTTGACCAGTATCACGTTGGGGAGGCTTTCAACATCAAACCCAAAGTTAATGTCACCCACAGCAGTAGTAGTCACCTCAATCGGTATATCATTAGAGGTTCCTAACATCAACTCATCGGGGATCTCAGCATCGTTGGTATCGACTTGCACAATGTATTTCCCTGCCCTTAAGCTGGTGAATCTGTAATTCCCACTATTATCAGTATCAGTAGTGGCTTCTTGGGTATCACCAGCATCGATAACATCATTACTGTTAACGTCTTGGTATAAGACTACCCTAATGTTGGCAGGTAGAGTCGATTCACCATTGTCAAAAGTATCGTTTTGGGGATTATCGTCTTGGTAGAGAGTACCGGATACTTCACCAGTAGATGTAACTGGAAGGGCAATCATCCCCACATCCAGGTCTCGTTTGTCTTCCGATGCACCCAGAGCAAACACTTCGGTATATCCCGTAGTTGGGTCAGCATCAGAATCAATCGTGTCATCATTGCCCACATTTTGGAAACCAATCTCATAGCCAGATGGGGCAATAAACTCTAAGAAATAGTTTCCTGCTGCTAAGCCAGAAAAGGAGTAGAAACCCGGATTACCAGCCACATCGTTAGTAGTCACTGTAGTTTCAAGTAGACTATCATCCCCGCCACCAGGTTGACCATCAGCACCAGGATTATAAAGGTTAACCGTCACACCATTGAAACCCAATTCACCAATGTTTTGGAGTCCATCACCATTATTATCAATCCAGACAAAATCCCCTAAGATCGGCTGAGGTACTATTCCTGCATCTACATCCTGGTTACTGTCTCCAGCATTCAAGGTAATGTTAGCCGTTTGTCCAGTAGCGTCAGCATCCGAGTCGAGAGTGTCATCACCCTGGTCTTGGGGAGAGAAAGCATGACCAGGGGGTGCAATGAACTTTAGATAATAGGTGCCTGGTGTCAAGTCCCGGAAGCGATAGAAACCAGGATTATCATTGAAGTCATTACTGGTTTGGGTCGAGTCGATCAGAGTGTTGGCAGTATCATAGAGTTCAACAGTGACGCCATTGACACCAACTTCACCCCCATCTTGAGTACCATTGTCATCGGTATCCAACCAAACGAAATCACCTAAGCTAGCGGTAGTTGGGTCTACAGAGGTTAGTCCAGCATCGAAATCACGGGTGTCTGTAGTCTGGTTGACACTAAAGACGTTTGTCTGTCCAGTATTGGGATCAGCATCGGAGTCAGCGGTCTCATCACCACCCTGGTCTTGAGGAGAGAGATTTAGGTTGTCTGGGGGAATGAATTTAACGAAGTAATCTCCGGCTGGCACTTCCGAGAAAAGGTAAGCGCCATCATTACCGGTACCATCCGGAGCAGTTAAGGTAAAACCATAGAAACTATCGTCACTGGTACCAGGTTGACCATCACCCCCGTCTTGCCACAACTCAACCAGCACCCCATTGATACCTGGTTCACTATTATCTTGAATCCCATTACCGTTTTGGTCATCCCAGACCAAGTCTCCAATGATTGCAGGGGTGGGGGGTTGAATTTGAATTCCGACTTTGGGGGGTTCTGCGGGTAACAGGGTAGCTGCGGCACCGGATTGATCCGTTCGTGTAGAGACGAAAGCAAAGGAATTCCAGGCAATCTCGCCGTTGGTTGGTGCTCCAGCCGGTGCTCGCATCGGCCAGTTCAGCATCACCGACTCTAGGGGGTCGAGAACCAGGTTACCCAAGTTAAACCTCAGAGCGGTAACCGCACTGGGGTCACTGGGAAAGGTAGTACTCCAGTCATCGACGCAGCCACTAGGCCAATTGAGGTCTTGACCATCACTAGGATTGGGACGGCAAGGATTGGAGTTGGTGGTGTATTCAACAGTGACACCAGGAATCGCCACGGTAACCGGACCAGCGAGATTAGGACGCCATTGGGAACCCCTGGCTGAACTAGTATTGAGCACTTGAGTATCGCCGATGGCAGGCAACATATCGACTACAAGTATATTAGTCATCGGCACCGTGCCTTGATTGGTGATAGTGAGCTGGTAATCTACCTGTCCCCCCGGAACCGTGGTGCCACTAGTGGAGAAACTGGTATCGACCTCACCCTGAACTACCTTTTGTGAATCGAGGGTTGCGATCGCAGCTACTTCAACGTTTGCTGTTCTTCGACAAATAGTCTCATCGGTGATGCCATCCCCATCCACATCAACCGTATCCTGACTTCTGCGGTTACTACTGTTGCAATCGAACACACTATCGTTGGACATGATGAATAATTCATTAGTCAACGAACCTGTACTCACCCCCTGCTCAACTACTGTATCGACATAGATTCTGAGCCACTTATTCTCTGGTATTTGGGTTCCTGTAATTTGCCAACGCAGCAAGGTGCGACCGGTGCCGTTGTAGTTCGGAATCGCCTCGAAGTTGATCTCAGCGTTATCGGGCACAGTACTTGATCCCACACTATCAAACCTCCAGGCACCCCCATAGTCAAGCCCTGCTGGCAGTAAATCGGCAATAATGGGATTGACATAATCTGCGGTAGCGCTCGACTCGTTGCGAAACTGTAGCCGAAATTCTATGGTGTCACCAGGAGCATAGGGACCACTCTGAGTTTCGTCTCTTTTGTTTGGATTTACGATGGCTTGTAATGCCGAGATTTCTGTCTGTTGGCACTTTTCCAGGGGGTCTGTTGGTGAATTGGGCTTCCAAGTCAGTTGGGCACAGTTTTTGATCGTCTCCCCCATCGAGCGGTCAGGCTGAACCTCTACAAACAGTTTTGGTCGATTACTGCTTGCTGTAGCTTGAAAACCTACTGGTACATTGGTGTACTCGAACTCAACCCCTGTAATGTATTCCCCTGCTCCTAAGGTGATGTCCGTCCCAATGGTGAGGGTGGTGTTCTGAGGGTGTGAGGTACCGGCTGTCAAGGGGTTGAGATTAGTTTTGTAGCGGACAATCACATCCCCGGTGTAATTGTTGTATCTGCCTGTGCTAATTTTAGTGACCCGCACCTGATCTAAGAGGTTAATCCCATCGTCATTGACTTGATCTAGGTCGTCAGTGACTGTTAGAGTAGTCATCGGTACATTACCGGTATTTCTTGGGTCAAGCCGAAACTCAAATTCATTGCCAATAGCCACCTGACCCGAGAATGATTTAGAATTAAATGTGCCTTGATAGTTCGCGTCTGTAAAACCATGTTCAGCCTCACCATTTAAGTTCAACTCGGTGCCATCAATCAGTTCTCCTGTTGCGGTAGCTGGGTTAATCACAGTACTATTGGCACCAGTAGTGTTGAAGGTAGCACTAGGATACTCAACAGAGACTTGTGCGTTGAAACAATTTCTGCCACTCTGAATACTGAGGTTACCGACATTCCAAGTGACAACCCCGGAGTTATGGGTACCCCCATCGGTAGCACTAACAAAACTTGACCCAACCGGAAGAGTATCTTGCACAACTACATTTTGTAGGTTGATACCACTCTCAAGATTCTGGGCATGGCAAAGCTCAAGCTCATAGGTCACTGGTGAATCAAGAGCCGGATCACCATTGCTAGGAATCACCCGATTTTTCTCCAATGTCCACTTATTTAAAGCAGCGTTTGAATCGACATCAGAGGTAACCGTTAGAGCATTGGAGGTGGCATTCCCTGCATTAGCACTCGTCCCTTGGGCTTGGTTAATCGCTGGTGTATTGTCTACAGTCGTACCGGGGGGAAACTGGACTCGAATCTCCAAGTTGACAGGGGAACCTGCTGGAATCGGTGAATTATACTCAACGGTAGCCAGTCCTGTATCCTCGTCATAGTTGACAGTAGCAGGACGTCCAGGAAGGATGCTGACATTGTTAGAAGACCAATCAATTTGAGGAGGGAGTTGGTCAGTAATCACCACATCCTGGCAGTCCTCATCCCCACTACAGGAGACGCGGATGGTGTAGATAAATTCTTGTCCTGATGGAACTTCTGTCACGATCTGACCATCGGCATCATTAGCGACTTTTACCAACTGGAGTTGGGCATCAGCCCATACTGGAGTAGCGTAACCGGCGATCGCACTGACTAACATCACACTGCCAATCAGTGTATGGCGAGGAAACTGGGAAGGGAAAATTTTCCCTAGAGGATAGGGTAGGCTTTCTGAACCCACATTGGCTGCGATCGCTTGGAGATAGTTCAATAAAGATTTCATGACTGGCCGGGATGAATAATTGGAATCGGGAAATTAAGCTAAACACGTTTTTAAGAACAAATCGGGTATAGAGAGATTACTCAGAGGATATCTCCCAAGTTTTTTGATACTGAATTTTGCCCCCCTGACCCCCCAAGCGAGCAATCCCTCGCTTGGGGGGAACAAGAGTCAATTTGCTTCTAAAAGTCCCCCAGAATTGGGGGACCAACGGGGGCTTGGATGTAGCAAATGAGACTTCTCAGACAACCTCTCAGACGATAGGGAGTTAAATACAAATCAACTGAAACACCAATCAAGTTTAAGGGCGCACGGTGTGTGCCCCTAAACTTGATTGTGCTAAAGGCCAAGTGAAAACCCGCCATAGTTAGTCAGTCAATCTCCCGAGTGAGAACATATAGCGCTACGCGCAAGTCAGCAAGGTTCTTGGGTCAGAAGTCAAAGGTGCGCTTTCCGTTCTCCGTAGGAGACGCGGGGCGCGTTCGGCGAATTAAATTCGCCACGGGTCGCACCTAAAAGTAAGCGATTACTTACGTTTCGGAGTTATGGAATGTCAAACATCTTAATGGGTAGTGCTATAGCTTTTTATTTAATTAGTGTAATTTATTCAGCTAAGCGATCGCACCCTGATTTTCCGCTGGTTTTAACTCATCTAGTTAAACTCTTGTTATTGACCTAATCTAGGATTTCCTGATTTAAGCTGCTGTGGCCTCGATATAATTACTGAAATTTCAGCGGAAATTTAACAATTTTAAATAGGTGATATCCGTAAATTGCACATGATCATGTTTTGTGATCTGTTTCCTCAGTGCATCAAAAGTTGGACTGATTGCTGCCTGTGATCAGAACTTGCTTTTGCAACCTAGGAAATACAAGAAAAAGCTCAACTCGAACACCAACGAGCTGAACAACTCCCAGAACGGTTACGACAGCTGGGCATTAATCCCGATGAAATTTAACATAGGGTGTTGCTAACGCGCAACAATTATTCTCGTTATCTGTTGTCAGCTTGGGTTAAGGTTAAATGCAGCCTTACTAATGAATTTCTCATCCTTAACTGTTTCCCTTAAACCCGAAATTACCCTCACCCCTGTTGAGGGAAATATTGTGATCCAATCTTCAAGCCGTAAGCTGACATTTCATCAACCGGAACCGGGATTAAAAACTGCTCTAGATGCTCTGAAACAGGGAACCCACACCCCCTGACAAGGGTAGGTTTTTTACTTTGGAGATAGGTAATAGGTAATAGGTAATAGGTAATGGGTAATGGCTAATCGGTAATGGGTAATGGCTAATCGGTAATGGCTAATCGGTAATGGGGACCGGTCCCCTAACCCCTGTGAGCCGTCATCCCCTGAGCTTTCTCCCCTTGCGATCGCTATCCCCATGGTAGGGGATTATTACTTCGATTGTCCTGAGATTGATTGGGATGCGTTCGCGAAGCGGTTCCAAAGGAACATCGCGTTTACTATCTCTCGCTTCCCCTATCTCCATCAAGTCGAAGCAATTTATGTTAGCTTCTGTGGTAGCAAAAGCTTAACAACTGATGCACCCAAGGGCAAACAACCAAACACCCATGAATGCTTCCCCCACCTGCGTTCTCGTGGTGGGGGTGTCCGTCTTAATTACAAGGTTTTATCCCTCGCGACAGGCGGCATTCTCGCGCCTGTTGCCAGAACTTTTGCGCTTACTATTCCCCCAAGTCGTTGTCTTGATGCAATAGCGAGTGGGGGAAACCACGCCAGTTGCTCATGGGGGAAACCCCGAAGACCGCACTGGCTCCCCAAGACCGCGCTGCATCGCTTCCGCTATGGGGCTTGTATTATAAACTTTTACCTAGAGTCTGACGTATATAAACCGACTACAAAGGATTTACACCTCGTGCCTCTAGGTTGCTCAGAATCTTGTTCTGTCCTTTGCCGTACCGCTCAAGCTAAATTAACTATAACACAATAGGCAGTTCCTTGACCCCCACCTGCGTTCTCGTGGTGGGGGAATGCGTCACTCATCTTGTTCAACCTTTAAAACTGATCGGTTTCCCGTGGTCCGGTGGCACCACCTTGGTTGAGGAACAAGTTACCGGTTGCATCGTTTTGATAGATACAGCGGATTTCCGGTGAACCTTCAAGCACACCAGTGAAACCAAAAGTATTCATCCTGTTTTTGCATTCCCGTACCTGTTCCGATGAGATCAGCCTCCTCTGTTCTAGAATTGACCAGTTATTCCGACGTAAAACACACCCAGGTCGCATCTTGGGCTGAGTCACATACACATTAAAGGGATTGAGAGTCACGAAAACTTGCATATCTGTCACCATCGCACTGGCACCATACTGAATACAAAGCTCTGGGTTGGGTGCGCTGCGGTCAATCACTTCACGAGAGGCAACATTTTCTGGGTTGAGAGTGGCACCAGAGCTAAAAGCAATACCAACTCCAAGTCCCAAGACAAAAACCCCACCAAGAATCGCTAAGGTTGTGTAATTAAGTTCAGGTATCCCATTAGAACTGTTGGATTCACGTTTCATTGGATTGAATTAACGTTTGAATTAACGTTTAGAATTTGCTGGGTCAAGATTTCCTGGGAGTAGTTGCTACTTGCCCCCTTCTTTCAGTATGCCAGGTACGCCAAGATTAATCCGGAGATGGGGAGCTGGGAAGCTGGGAAACATTTTTATAGCGTTTATCATACTGACGAGGTACAGGATAGTTTTGTCTTAACCCGACTCATTATCACCAATTGCTGCTTTCAACAATACATCTGCTCCAAATCGCACGGCATCGGTACAAGGTAGGCCAGTCTCTGTTTGTACCTGTTCAATTGCCGACCGGGCAGCTTGATCATCCAAGTGGCCAGTATTAAGTGCGATCGCAATCACCTTGACCTGACCAAATGCCCCACCAGCACTAGCAACGGTCTCGTAAAGCTCAATCACCTTGGTTAATGGGGGAATCGACACATGGTCATGATTACGAACAGACTTCTGTCCGGCTCGATGCACCAATAGTAATCCCGTCGGCTGAGTTCCTCGAATTAGCGGTAGAGTAGCTGTAGAACCAGGATGCAACAGAGAACCTTGCCCTTCTACGATCAATAAGTCGTGGTCATTACCATAGCGCAATACCATTTGTTCCACAGCACCAGCCGCAAAGTCTACCCGAATCCCATCCAAGGGAATGCCATCCCCAGAAATCATAATGCCAGCTTGACCAGTTGCTAGGAACTTCGATGATATGCCCTGACGTTGGGCGCACAGATATAACTCTAGAGCTGCTGACATTTTGCCCACTGCCATATCTGTACCTACTGTCAAGATGCGCTGACAAGGTAGCGATCGCGCTTGAGCACTTGCTATGCCTAATCCCTTCGGTTCCCGACGAATATCCCAAATTACCTGACCGTCTTGCAGTAATTTCTGTAACTCTGGGTCAGATGCCATGGGAGTATGCAAACCATTGATAATCGATAACCCTGCTCCAACCCCTACTTTCACCTCCTGCCACCAAGGCTCTGGTAATGCTCCCCCAGATGGCGCAATACCAATGGCTAGGATATCCGGTTGATAAGCTAGGGCAGCAGACACAGAATCTACAATCGGGACATTAACCTTAATTCCAGTTAATTTAGACAAAGATTCCCCAGCACACTGGTGGTCAATCACTACCACAATCTCCGTTGGGCAATACCGTAACAGAGTCAGTCCGGTTTTGCCTTTTGAACCAAGAAACCCTTCATGGAGTAGAATCGCAATACGCCGATTAGTGGTTAAATTCACGGCGTTTCACCCCCAGTCCTGGTAAATTATTCGGTATCAAATGCCCATTTTGTAGGGTTGCCCCTAAGAAGGGGTCATCTACTAGGTTTAAGTGGCTGTCTAAATCTAGATAATCTGCCAGTGGTGAGAGATGAGAAGCTGCTGTATTGGCCAGAGTACTGTCAGAATAGCAACCAAACATCACCTGCAACCCACAAGCTTTTGCGGTATGCACCATCCGTATTGCCTCAGTTAAACCACCGGATTTCATTAGTTTGATGTTAATACCATGGACACAGTTTGCCAACGGCGGAATATCTTGGCTAGTCTTGCAACTTTCATCCACAAAAATTGGTAAAGGGGATTGCTTATACAACTGGGGTAAATCAACCTCTTTTCCAGGAGCGAGGGGTTGTTCCACATGCCTGACGCCCTGACTCGCCAGCCAGTTACACATCTCTATCCCTTCCTCCAAACTCCAACCTCCATTGGCATCTACACTCAACTCGGCTTCTGGTGCTTCATCTCGGATGGCCAGTAGCATCTGTTGATCAGCAGCAATCCCATCCGGGGAACCTAATTTAATTTTGAGTACATGAGCACCAGTAATGGGAATCCAGTCCTGGACCCGTTGCCTGGCCTTGTCTGGGTCACTAATGCCTACCGTAGAGGAAATTGGCACAATTCGGCGGCGGTTCAATCCCCACAGCCGCCAGAGGGGCAATCCCACCCGCTTCCCTAGCCAGTCATGTATTGCCAAATCAATGGACGCCCAAGCCGCTGATGGCACCTGTACCTCCTCCAAGACCCGTTCAATTTGTTGGTGTTCCCAAGGACTAAATGCCTCCAGCATCGGGATAACCACCTCTAGAGCTTCTAGCAGAATCTCAGTGGTTTGCTTATGGGGTGTAGGGGGCAGGAAACCCTCTGTGCCTGGATCTGACGAGCTACTGCTGAGGCTAGTTGCCTTTCCTAGGGAAAACGGAGACCCTTCGCCCCACGCTTCAATACCCTCCTGTTCTATCCTGACCCAGACATTGGTGGTTTCAGACGTGGTGCCACGACTGATGGTTAAAGGGAACCGCTTATGTACCGTGAAGGTTTCAACGCCAATACGCATTGTTTATTTAGTAATGGTTATTTGGTTGAAGGTTGTTCGCGTAGCGTGGCCAAAGGCCAAGATTATTTGGTTGAAGGTTGAAGGTTAGTTGGTTGAAGGTTGAAGGTTAGTTGGTTGTTCGCCTTTGGCGTTCCCGTAGGGTAGGTTTGAAAGTTATTTGGTTGTTCGCCTGAGGCTTCCCTTGTAGGGTAGCTTGTTCGCGTAGCGTGGCCTATTGGCCAAGGTTATACTCTACTAGGACGATGGTGAGGAATAGGTGTGCCCGATCATCTGCCGCCTATAAGGTGTAACCTATAACCTACAACCTACAACCTGTAACCTTCAACCTGTAACCTTCAACCTTCAACCTTCAACCTGTAACCTTAAACCTCTAAATCAACCGGTAACCTTAAACCTTTATCCTTCATACTTTAACTTATAGTTTTGTAATTATTCAGTAATTTAATGATTTCAATAAAGCCATGGAAAACCCTTAAATCAAAGTTGGTTTTTGACAACCAATGGTGTCGAGTCAGGCAAGATGAAGTGGAATTACCCAGTGGTCAAGTTGTTGATGACTACTTCATTAATGTTAGACCGGATATTGTGCTGATCATGGCAATTACATGCGATCGCAATGTTGTTTTTGTCCGTCAATATCGCCATGGAGTGGGAGAAATTTTATTGGAACTCCCTGGGGGTGGTTTCAACTCAATGGAAGAAGATAGTATAAAAGCAGCTGCTAGGGAATTAGAAGAAGAGACTGGTTATGTTTCCGAGCATATGGTTTCCTTAGCAACTTTATATGATAATCCGGTAAAAGATACCAATAAAATTAATTTAATTATGGCGCAAGAAGCTCAACCATCGGGTACTCAAAATCTAGATATTACCGAAGAGGTTGAAATTTTTTTGGTACCTGTAGACGAGGTTATGAAAAAAATTGAACAAGGAGAAATTTGTGTTTCTGGAACAATTGCTGCTTTGTTTTTAGGCTTGAAATTTTTGTCGTAAATTAGTAAGAATTAAGCTATCAGCTGTCTGCTGATAGCTTAATTCTTACTTGGGTGCAGCGCTATGGAATCACGAATCACCCAAATCCCTAAGAGTCTTCAGAGTCTGGTTCCATCGGCTTCCCTAAATCAAAAATAATAATAAATTCAGCATCGGGCATCAGTCGTTATAAGCTATGACTTATAGGTTCGCTCCCTAGAACCGGTGCAGGTTTTTAGCGATTGAGTGCTCACCAACCATTGACTGACAACGACATTTCCCAAATCCTGTTACCTAACCCCCCTGATCCGCATAA
>NZ_JAAHHE010000719.1:0-2093 GCF_010692525.1 Moorena sp. SIO3B2 | reverse complement strand
GTCAGGCTGGCTCTTCCCGTGGATTTGAATGTCCACGGTTTCATTGTAACATAAAAATCTTAATATTATAGCATATTTTAAAAACTTTTGTAACAAATTATTGAAAGAGTCGGCAGAGGTACAGTTTGATCGAATTGGGAAGTTTGTTCGGGTAGCGTGGCCTACGGCCAGGGGAAAAGAATACCCCATCCTCCAAAATCAGAAGCGTTTAGATGGAGGGGAACAGGAATGGAACCAAGTTGACTTATAAATTTGTCTGTTATAGTACTTAGTTCCCATGATAGGAATGCAGACATTGCTAATACCGAAAATATTCAAGCTCCGATAATACCCAGTTTCTCTGATGAATTTATTTGTCCCGGTAAACCCAGTTACCAGTCTTAAAAACAATGTTATAAACAACGCAAAGTAGCGGATTATCTATTGAGGATTTCGGCTCTAATGGCAATATATTGGTGCATCTCATATTTGTAAAAAAGAAGGGGAGTGTGGGGCCTGGGCGCGGGGAGTGTGGGAAGTGTGGGAATTTTCGCGGGAATTTTTGCCTAATTCCAAAAGCGATGCAGCGCGGTCTTACAGATAAATAGTTGACTTGTGATTGTGATCCGTGTTAAATTCAGCCGGTTGATCATTCAGGAGGGCAATCACTTTGTTGATAAGCAATCAATAGCTCCAGAGAAAACCGAAGGAAGACCCAACCCAAAAAACCGATCCGGGATGCAAACCCCATCCAACATGGGGGCGTCTACCTCCCAGTAGCAATTGATAGTGATGGGATATCCGTGCCACCCACGCTCTTGCACGTTCGCATTCTTAGAACCGATAGCACAGAGGAAAACCGTGGAGCCCGCATTGGTAAATGAGAATGCCGTCAGTCAGATATTGTTTGATAACCAAAAAGAGAGCAAAAAGAAATGACGAATAGAATCGGCCAAGCAAAACAAATAGTAGCAGCGTTTATCCTGGGTATGTTACTGCTATTCACCGAAGGGTGTGCGGTAGAGGGCGACTTCTCCGGATCCCTAATTCCGGGCGACTCCTCCCGACCCCTAATTCCGGTGAGTTCGTTACACCTGGAGAACGGTAAATACGAATATGTCGATAGAGGTTTTAATCCCCCAGTAAGTAGCATAGATTTCTTTTCAAATTCCAGCATAACCATAACGAGCGAAGATGGATGTGCCGATCAACTTTACACAATCAATGCCACCCTGGGAGGAATGCCACTCATCCCCCAAGGGCTAACAACAATACAATGTGGAATACCAAAGGTATTAGGACAAGATCTAAGCATCCCCCTCAATACAGGCAAAGTAGCCCTCAGTATAGGTAAACCAGGCCTAAGAATTACAGTACAGAGCAATAAAGGCAAAGATGAGGATATAAAAATCATCGAACAAAGTCACTATATCCTACACTGACCTTGACGGGAGCATCCCATTTTGGAAAAAAGGGGAAACTTATTGGCGATTATAACTCGCCAATAATAACCTAACTTAGATATTTTCTTGCTCCGAGTCGAAAGAAATATCTAGGGCATGTCGTCAGTTAAGCCAGATGACGGAAGCGGCGAGATGAATGGCTCCGATGAAAATTGCGAGCTGTTTTATCATAGGGAGTTGCATTTTTCGACGCCATGTGGTAATTAATTCTCAGAACTGAACTTCTGATCACTGGTAATTACCCCCGTGTAAAGGCGGGTCCAAAGGAGCATCGCTTCTAGTTTCCCCCGATCACTGGGAAAACCCACTGGAGAAAGGTTTTAGGGGGTGAGGTTTTATTCGTATGAAATCAAAAACGCCTAATATCTGGACGGTAGAAGGGGTAATGCGATCGCGCTTCTTTGAAGGAGTATTATTTACATCGGGCAAACCAAGTTTTTCGACTTTTCTTTTTCCTTAGTTAACGGCTGATAGGTCTTGTGAGCATAGGGCTCATATCCCTCAAAACCTGAATAAGTCATCTTACACAATAACCGAGACTTGAGCGGAGAAGGAGGTAAATTTACCGTAAGCATTCAGCAGTCAGCCGTCAGCCGTCAGCCGTCAGCCATTCGCTACGCGAACAGTAGTGTGGCCATAAGCCATAAGCCA
>NZ_JAAHHE010000718.1:0-2099 GCF_010692525.1 Moorena sp. SIO3B2 | reverse complement strand
TTAAAACAGAACATCAATTAATAGATCTTTCCCTAACTGACGCTCTTCCGATCTCTCTTCCCTCTTCCCTCTTCTCTCTTCCCTGCTCCCTGCTCCCTGCTCCCTACTCCCTGTTCCCTGTTCCCTGTTCCCTGTTCCCTGTTCCCTTGTGTTTTATAAAATTACCGAAAAATAGAACAACCATGAAAAAAATATTAGCTTTATGGGCAACCCTTCGCTCAACCTCCACCGCCTTTGAAACAATGATGCTCCAAAGAGGAGATTTTCTTATTGTTCACGAACCTTTTGGCTTATCTTACTACAATTCTCCAGAGCGTCGCAACACCAATCGTTATCCAGATCTAGAACTCAATCCTGAATATAATTACCAAACAACCTGGCAAAGGCTAAAACAACAGGCAGATTCCCAGGCGGTTTTTATCAAGGATATGGCTTATTATATGTTCCACGTAGCCGATCGAGAATTTTTGTCTATCTTTGAAAATACTTTTATAGTGCGCCATCCCGCTAAAATGCTCCCATCACTTTACGACAAGTGGCCTGATTTGACTTTAGAGGAAACCGGTTATGCTGAGCTCTACAAACTCTTTGAAATGGCTAAAAAATTCAGTGGAAAAATTCCAGTAGTAATTGACTCTGACGATTTGGTGAAAAAGCCCGAAGCAACAGTTAAAGCTTACTGCGATGCTGTTGGTATACCGTTCATTAGAGAAGCCCTAAAATGGGAACCGAAATCCCGTCCCGAACTTACTAATTGGGACGGGGGAACTTGGATCGCTAACGCAATGTCTAGTAGTGGTTTCAAGGAGCAAAAGAAATATAATTATGTGGCAGTGGAAGATAATGAACACTTACAAAATGCTTATGAATTTTGTTTGCCTTATTACGAAAAGCTTTGGGAACATCGAATTCGTATTACTGAAAGTTGATGTTGAAATTAATGGACATTATAGCAACTATAGCAATTATACCTAATTGAATTGCAAACCGCTGTATGTGGTTGCGGGATAACTGGCAATGCTCATTGAAAACCCCTGCGAAGATAGATGAAATTTCCAATTAAAGCTGTACGTTTCCCAATAAATCCAATTATTAAGCAGGGAATGCCAGGATTAGAAGGCGATCGTGGTGCTAATATTAATGGTCCATCCCTGATTCGCGTTCCTGACTGGATTGAAAATCCCCTAGGACGCTATTATCTTTATTTTGCTCATCACTTGGGTAAATATATTCGTCTTGCCTATGCCGACTCTCTAGAAGGAGAGTGGAAGATCTATGAGCAGGGAACCCTACACTTGGACCAAACAACTTGCTTGGATCATGTTGCTTCTCCAGATGTCCATGTTGACAATGAAACCAAAAAAATACGGATGTACTTTCATGGCGACTATCAAGGGAGAGATAAGTACGATCAGGTGACAATGCTGGCAAAATCTGAAGATGGTCTACATTTTACTGCTTTGCCAGAGATACTTGGACCATACTATTTTCGAGTTTTCCAGCACAATGAATTCCACTATGCTATTGCCAATAACTGGTATGGTACAGTGATGAACAACCGTCCCATAGCTGGAATTGTACTCCGGTCGAAAGATGGTTTGACAGGGTTTGAGCCAGGACAAGATTTTATACTTAACCTACGACACGGTGCTGTATTGGTAAAAGGTGACAGGTTGCTCCTATTTTATTCCAGATATGGCGATGCTCCCGAACGTATTTTAATGAGCTACGTGGATTTAACCAAGGATTGGGAAAAATGGATTCTTTCAGAACCGGTTACAGTTATTGAACCAGAAATGGATTATGAAGGAGTTGCTTTGACTATTGTATCTTCGGAAGTTGGTGTTGCAGAAGAACCGGTGCGAGAACTGCACGACCCAGCTATCTACACCGAGGGAGAAAAGCTGTACTTACTCTATTCAGTAGCAGGGGAACAAGGGATCGCGATCGCTGAACTAAAATTTTGCTATTAATGGGACAGAGGATGGCATCGCTGGGGAACTCCTAGAAGCAGGAATTCCCAAAGAGCGTATTGTGTTAGGTTTCAAATCACCCGGAGTGAGGAAGCACACAGGGTTTGCAGTTGCATAAAGTGAGTC
>NZ_JAAHHE010000717.1:0-2100 GCF_010692525.1 Moorena sp. SIO3B2 | reverse complement strand
ACAACAAGAAATAAAGTATCTCATGCCTGTAGTCTTCGAAGCCGCCAAGCAGCTACAGTCACAATTGTTAGATACTGAGCAAACACGGGTTAGCCAGTCGAAGGGTGAAGGGTTAAGGGAAAGTCAAGCTGATTCACCACTATTTTGGATTCCCCTATCCTTAGAAGCCTATCGCCATCCCATTGAAGAAGCAGTAAAGCGCTATGGTTTACAAGCTAAGGTGGTTGCTGGTCAAACCAAGGAAATCTTGGCTGCTGCTGATTTAGCCATTACCAAGTCAGGTACAGTGAATTTGGAACTAGCACTACTAGATGTGCCCCAGGTGGTTTTCTACCGAGTTAATCCCTTTACCTACTGGCTTGCTCGCACCTTCTTGAAGTTTTCGATTCCCTTCATGTCTCCCCCTAACTTGGTAGTAATGCGTTCGATTGTGCCGGAGTTGTTACAAGAGCAAGCCACACCAGAGAATATTGTCCGGCAATCTTTAGAACTACTTTTTAATCAAGAACGGCGTCAGCAAACCCTGAAGGATTATCAGAAAATGCGCCAGTTATTGGGTGAAGTAGGCGTATGCGATCGCGCTGCTAAGGAAATTTTCCAACTAATAAGCTAAGTGGTCAAAGGCTAATGGCACCTCAAGTAGCGTGCGCGTAGCGCATATGCTTACAATCCTGCTAATTCCAGACAAATTCCAAGTCTAAGACAAAGCCAGGTAAAACATCTTCTCCCGATAATGTTTTGGGAGATTTCAACACCTCTACAGCTTGATGGATTCGATAAATTTCAACCGTCTTATGATTAGGGTCAATTAACCAACCCAAACCCAGTTGATTATCAATATAATCCTGCATTTTTTGGCGTAACGGTTCCATATTGTCACTCTTTGAACGCAACTCCATTACAAAATCAGGACAAAGGGGTGGGAAAGTTTCTTGTTGTTCAGGGGTTAATGCATTCCATCGTTTTTGAGTAACCCAAGCTGCATCAGGAGAACGAATTGCCCTATTGGGAAGTCGAAAAGCAGTAGAGGAGTTAAAAGTAACCCCCAGTTTGGTTTGGCGATTCCATAACCAAAGTTGTCCTTCTATATCAATGTTGCGTTTTCCAGTATTCCCCCCAGTGGGTGGCATAACAATTAATTTACCTGTAGCACTACGTTCTAAGCGCAAGTCTCGATTAGCACTAGCAAGTTGTTCAAACTGCTCGTCAGTAACTCTGAGGCTGGGAGGAATGTTGATCGGAAGGGTATTCATGAATCAATCTCAAGTTATCCCTTATAGATATATCTAGCAATTGCTTCGCAATTAAGACGAATCGTTGTCTTGCCTGGGACAACCCAAGTAAAGTTTAACAAAATCTTCCGCTGCTGCTGGATTAATCTGATACAGTGCATCCCGAAGTTGAATCACCATCTCAGCGCCTGGATCTCTAATTTCATTCACCCAACGGTATATATTTGAACGCCCAATTCCCATCAGCACAGCGACTCGATTCTGGCTGATGCCGTAGCTTTCTAATACTTGTTTGAGGGCTTTGCCTGCTTTTCCCATGCCTCAAATTCTGTCATTTACTCAGGACTGAGTAAATGGCACCAAATGGACTACAATGAGGACGACTAATTGTAGTCCATTCGGTAACAATAAGAAGGTAACTTCCCATGTCCAACAACTTTCTACCAGAACCGGAAGAAACTGCCTCGGTACCAGCCTCCGAGCCTACTCCCACACCACCTCAACCCAAGCGAGAACCTGTGCAAATCCTAGTCATTGGTTCAAGTAACAGCATCACCAAAATCATCCACACCCAATACAAACTCGGTTTTGCTGAAATCAGCGAATGGAGTCCCTTAATGCCTGCTTCCATTCCCGGTAAACAGATGCGTGCTCTTACTCGCTACGTTTCTACCAATTAACCTCCCTCTTCACCATAAGGGCAACTTAGCATGAGGTTAACTTCCCAAACAACAAAAAAAACTAAGCACGACCACTCAATTGCAAAAGCCTAATTTCTACAACCTCTTCATAAAGCCTTTCGAGCTGAGTAATATTCCCACTTAAGGTATAGCGCTCTAGAACCCTTGCCCTAGCTTTGTGACCAAGC
>NZ_JAAHHE010000716.1:0-2106 GCF_010692525.1 Moorena sp. SIO3B2 | reverse complement strand
TTCAAGGGGCGGGTTTTCACCGCCATCCAATAGATAGTTAGAAATCTTTTGAGGGTGTTACCCTCACGATTCCCCTTACTCATACCCCTCTAGTTTCTAGAGGCTCCTAGTAAGAACGAGCCGCACCCCCAGTCCAGCTAACCGTCTTGCTGGTGTAGGCTTCACAGACATCGACAACAACCTTGTTTTTTTCGATGGCTTTGTGCTTCAAGAATTCTTTAAACCGGTAATGAGCAAATGTCAACATATTTCGGGCAGTTTTCGATCGGATTTTTCGGCTTGCCTTTTTGGACATTTGGGAAGTCTCAAATGTAGGAAGGAGGATTACATCGAAATTGTCAGTAAGAAACTTTGCCGTTTTATGATGCAACTCATTCACTAAGTTCTGAATCTTGATCACCATCCGTCTTGCTGCTTTTTTCATTCGACGCTTTTGCCTTCCCTTAGCTTTGCTAATTTTCGAGATTAGATTATCTAAGTGCTGGCCGAGGCGTTGAATGCGAGAAAAGTCCCCCGTGCCTATCTTTCCTATAGAATTCTCGCCAAAGAAAGTGGCGAAAGTCCTCACCCCAGGGTCTATAGCTACTACTCTACCTTGGTTTTCGGTTTCTTTTTTAGCAGTAGTATGCGGCACAGACAAATAAATTTTACCGTTAGTACTGACCAGACGACAATCACAAATACTAGCTGGGAGAGGTTCAGCAAAGCAAACTTTTCCCAATTTTGTGTGATAAATGCCTTGATCTGATACAGCTGACTTTGGAATATAACAAGACTGCACAGGATTTTTTCTAGATCTGAATCTAACCCTGTTAATTTGAAAAGTCTTTTTGTACTTTTTCTTGGCCTCCCTCACGGCGGTGCAAGCATCCTTTATCCCTATTGATTTTATCTGATAAGGTACTGCCTTGCACCACTCAGGAAGGTCGTTTAGGATTCCAGTTTTAATAGCCTTCCAATTGGCTTTTATCTCTCCGCTCTGGAGTAATTTGATGGTCTTGTTGAATACATAACGGGACACTCCAAACCATTGACGAACCATCCGCCTTTGCTCAGCACTTAGGAAGACTCGAATCTTCTTTGATTTTTTTGCCGTATTTTCGGAGTCCGTGAACCCTGCAAGAGAAGACGTGAATGATTCAGAGAAGATCTGCTGTGAGTTCGGATCCTCGACAGCTTTCAGGTTGGTCGAGAACCAAGATTTTTCCACCGTTGAGTTCTGCCAAGTATTCAAACAGTTCAAAACCGAATCTGGTAAGTCTGTCTCTACAGGCAACAACAATTGTGAGCTGACATCCCTGCATAAGTCGTTCCAGTATGGCTCTAAGTCCTTTCCTTTTGTAGTTGAGTCCTCAGCCAATGTCAAAGATGATTTCCGCTTCCGGAAAAAGCGAGTGCATGTACGCGACTTGCCTGGCGAGGTCGTCTTTTTGTTTACTGCTGCTGACTCGACAGTAACAGATGGTGACTGGCTCAGGGGCTTGTCGTTTTCCCAAAGTGGCAAGACTAACTGTATCGAACAGTCGATACCCGCTTGGGGTTCGCTCACATTTGATGGTGCCATTGTCTGCGTATTTCCTGTTAAGTGGTTTGAGAGAGTCCCGTAAGTTCGACCGCCTTACGGAGTGGTACTAGGGTCATGTCTCTATTCTAGCAAATACTCACAGACTTTACTAAACTTTATGATACTTTATGTAACTGTCCACTAACCTCGAACTATTTCTAAAAGCATTAGAGAAATTGCTATTAAACAAAAATCCCACGGCTCAAAGTACGTGGGATTTTCAGAAAAGCTTTTTTTTAATGAGTAATCACTAACCACTGGAAATCCCACAAACTCTAGTTAAAACTCTAGTTGTAGGATGAGCGTGATGGTTAGGCTTATCTTAAAACAGACCCCAAGTCAAAGACTTATCAATGGGTAAGGTAGCACCAACACCAAGCCAGATGGTGACTAGGGTACCAAATAAAAATACCGAAGTTGCCACTGGACGGCGGAATGGGTTCTGGAATTTGTTCACACCTTCGATGAAGGGAACCAGCATCAGACCCAAGGGAACTGATCCCATAGCAGCAATACCCAAAAGTTTATTAGGGAGAATCCGC
>NZ_JAAHHE010000715.1:0-2108 GCF_010692525.1 Moorena sp. SIO3B2 | reverse complement strand
CTTAGTTAGTGGTGTAAATGAATTTGTTCAACAGCTAGTTCAACAGCCAGAGCTTATGCTATGCGATGATCTGATCGATTTGGTGTTAGAGCTAGGGGAAGAGATGACCCCAGCTCTGGAAGCAACCAGACAACATCCGATTCGGGATCAGGCAAGTCAACAATCCATAGAATTTGTGACAGCACTGTCTTATGTCCGCCCGGATAAGTATGATCAGGCTATTGGGATGTTAGAGGAGATTCATCAAAATTCAGATAGTCCTATCAATGGTTACATTGCTAGGGCAATAGCTACCTGTTACTTTAAAAAGGAATAATTTGATGATATTCCGTTTTGAGTATGCTAAATTTTTATAAACCCAATCTAAATTGTTGATACAATAAGAAGGTTATGGGTTTAGCTAAAATTTTATAGTAAAAACTAATTATCAAAACCTTAAAGCTATACATGATAGTAATTTGATGTCATCAAAGCTAATAATTTAGCATAACAGGTAGGGAAAAGCCGAATATGATAAAGCGATCGCATTCTACCAAGACAGCGTTGAAATCAATCAGCAGTTAGATTTACAAAATAATGTAGCCAATCAGTGGTCTTGGCTAGCTGATTGTTATCGAGACTGGGGCAACTATCAGCTAGCTCTCGATTGTCAACTCAAAGATTTAGCCATCCGTCAGCAGCTTGATGACCAAACAGGTATAGCATTAGCTTACTATCAGCTTGCTAGAATCTATCAAGATTGGGTTGACACTCCCCGACCTAAAGGCGCGGAGATTCTTGGTTCAATGAGGCAGCTTGCTCAACCAGGCCGGAGCCAGGAAGAGTAGAGGCCGCTTCTCCCCAAGCGTTTGGATCGACGTTCCCGTAGCGTGACCTACGGTCAATCCCAGTTCCGGTGTGCCCCACCGTACTTAAGGCTCGATTCAGAATGTTGATTGCAGCATTATGGTCTCTATCTAACTGGCAACCACATTGACAGATATGGGTTCTAGTTGATAGAGACTTTTTGACTACTTCACTGCAGTTAGAGCAGTTTTGGCTGGTATAAGCAGGATTTACTGCAACAGTTATCTTGCCAAACTTAGTGCCAAAGTGCTCTATCCATTTTCTAAATTGATACCAACCTACATCATTAATAGACTTGGCGAGACAGTGGTTTTTGACCAGATTTTTTACCCTCAAGTCTTCATAGGCGACCAGGTCGTTAGACCGGACTACGCAACGCGCCAGTCTCTTGGCGTGTTCTTCACGTTGCCTGCTTATTTTGAGGTGTGTCTTACCTAGTTTATTAATAGCTTTTTTACGGTTAGCAGAGCCTTTCTTTTTTCGAGAAACCCGGCGTTGATAAAACTTTAGACGCTTTTCGCCTTTCCTGTAAAATCTGGGATTAGGTTCGACATTTCCGTCTGAGTCAGTGTAGAAATATTTGAGTCCTACATCTAAGCCAAGAGTGTGTCCAGTTTTTTCTAGTTCTTCATTATTATTAAGCTGAACGCAGAACTGAACATAGTACCCATCGGCTCGACGGACTATCCTAACCCTCTTGATTTGCTTTTTGTCAAAGTGCCACAAATCCCATGTCCCCTTAAGCTTAAGCTTTCCGATTCCTTTCTTGTCGGTAAAGATGATTGACTTTTTGTCTGGGGACAGTTTCCATCCACACTGCTTATACTCAACCGAACGAGAGTGTTTCTTAAACCGGGGATAGCCTTTCTTTCCGGGAACCTTTTTCTTGCAATTATCAAAGAAGCGAGCGATTGATGACCATGCCCTTTCAGCACTAGCTTGACGGGCAGTAGAGTTCAACTCATTGGCAAACGGAAACTCTTTAGCCAAATATTTGCTATATCTGCTTAGGTCGTATTTATTAACCCCTTTGTTGTCCATCCAATAGCGAAGGCAGCTATTACGGATAAATTTAACCGTTCTGATCGCCTCATCTATTGCTAGATATTGTTTCTGTTTGCCGTATGCCTTGAACTCTATAATAATCATCACGTATCGACCTTCCGCTATTAATTTATTATACAATGAATAGGATAAAACTCCAAAAAAAGCCGCCCTATAAGGACGGGACTTTAGATCCAATTCTTCGGTAACAGCCAACG
>NZ_JAAHHE010000714.1:0-2117 GCF_010692525.1 Moorena sp. SIO3B2 | reverse complement strand
ATCCAGAAACTTAACAGTGACCTGGTCACCTACTTTCAGACCCAGTTCAGCCGCACGTCCGCCACGGAGTTCAATCACTTGGTCAATAATTTCCTTTCCTGGACCATAGGTAGGACATTTATCGGTTTGGCAGGGAGGCACAGATTTTGCGATCGCTTTTACTTCCCCATTTCTTAGAAACACCATATCCAGATAGATTTTAACATTCTTCATCCAAAAGCTGACACGCCGTGGTGGGTCGAAGCCAAATAACATCCCCCGATCCGGTGCTAGAGATAGGCGATACATCAAACCCATTGCCTGTTGCTCAGGGGTCTGTGCCACTTCCAGCCCAATCCGCTCACCTGCGATGTCAGCCTCAGCAGAAATTGGTAACATTTGACCTAATTTGGTTGGTGATTGTGAAACTGATGGGGCTGTTGCTGGTGGTTGACCAGATTTCACAGAGTTACTATTTGTAATCTTTCCTGGAACTGACCCTGCTGAACAGCCCATGATTAAAATACTTAGTGCTATTGCACATAGAGTGATTTGAAACTTCATACCCACAACCCTAAGCCTCCCGCAACACATAACCAACACCACGCACCGTCTGGATTAATCGCCTTTCACCTTCATCTTCTATCTTGATACGTAAATAGCGAATATAGACTTCGATGACATTGGACTCTCCCATAAAGTCATAACCCCAAACATTTTCCAAAATTTGTTCGCGAGTTAATACTTCCCTGGGATGGCTGATCAAATACTTGAGCAGTTCAAACTCTTTCATGGTCAAATCAATCACCCGTCCGTTGCGCATGGCTCTACGCTGGCTTAGGTCTAAAGTTAGTTCTCCAAACCTCAGCTGCTCCGAGCCTCCTGTTTTTGGCTCTAGATAAAGGCGCACCATTTTCACAAATGGCTCGCTACGATAGGGTTTCAGGAAATAATCATCAGCTCCTGCTTCTATACAAGCCACTCGATCCTCTACTCGGTCATGAGCCATCAGCATGATTACAGGTACGCGAGAGCCTTCACGTCTGAGCTGATCGCATAATCTCAGCCCTGATTCTCCTGAAAGTGCTCTATCCACAACCACCATTGCTGGCTGGAGTTCACAGGCTTGATGGCAAGCAACGGAGGCATCAAGGGCAATGACGGTATGATAACCTGCTTCTTTCAAGTCCTGACTCAGCCGTTCCGCCAATATTTGATCGTTTTCTACAACTAAGACACAGGGATTCCTTTCCAGGGTCAGATTTGGCATAGATAATGCTTGTCAGCACAAGCTGGATATAACTATGGTGAATACCAACCCTGTTTTAGCATGTCGTCATTAAATAGTGCTGAGTGTTGAGTGAGTAATGGGTAATAGGTAATGGGTAATGGGTAATGGGTAATGGGTAATGGGTAATAGGTAATGGGTAAGCTATCAGCTATCAGCTTATGCGCTACGCGCACGCTACGCGAACAGCTATCAGCTTATGCGCTACGCGCACGCTACGCGAACAGCTATCAGCGGTTTGCAATTGGGTGAGGTAAAGAGTCCTGGGTTTTAGGGAACAGGGAACAGAAAACAGGCAAGAGGAACCCACCCCTAACCCCTCCCAGGAGGGGAAGGCAAGAGGAAAAAAAGCCTATTTACAACTATGAGATGCACCCTCTGTTCCCCGATTCCCGATTCCCGATTCCCGATTCCCGATTCCCGATTCCCTTTTTCCATATATCTCAAAACAAAAAAAATAGCCGTAGAAATACTATCCACGGCTATTTAAATGACTTATGTCACTGATTTCCCAAACCGAACCTGATGTGATCCTATTTGATTTACCTTGGTCTTTCGGCCACCCTACGGGACCAGACCGGAGCCAAGGCTCTGGGGGGAAGCCCCCCAGAAATTTAAGGTGTTATGGCAACAGCCAATACTTCATCATGGTTGTCATCACTTCCCCAGGAGTTTCAGTAGGTTCCAAAGGGCTCCAGTCGGCAATCTCCCCATAGCCTAGGGAATAAAACATTTGCATACTATAGATTACGGCTTGACGAGGACCTTTTAGAGTGTGCTCAACAGGTTGTTTATTGAGATTTTGCTTGAAGTTTTTTGACATAAGTCGAAACTTGGAATCATTGTGGTT
>NZ_JAAHHE010000713.1:0-2124 GCF_010692525.1 Moorena sp. SIO3B2 | reverse complement strand
ACCGCTGACTGCTGACTGCTGAATGCTTGTGTACCCCTCTGTGATTTTTTCCATCTAGATTTTAGCTTACAATAATTGAGTCAAGTCTGATCTAGGGTAAGCATTCAGCTATCAGCTATCAGCGTGTCGTGTATCAGACGAATTAAAGTAGAATTAAAGTAGGGTGGGCAAAGTAATATAATCATTAATACTCAAAACAATCAAACTGTTTTTGCCCACCCTATCAGCGTGTCGTGTATCAGACGAATTAAAGTAGAATTAAAGTAGGGTGGGCAAAGTAATATAATCATTAATACTCAGAGGTTGTCTGAGAAGTCTCATTTGCTACATCCAAGCCCCCTAAATCCCCCAATTTTGGGGGACTTTTAGAAGCAAATTGACTCTTGTTCCCCCCAAAGTTGGGGGGCTAGGGGGGCAAAATTCAGTATCAAAAAACTTGGGAGATATCCTCTCAAAACAATCAAACTGTTTTTGCCCACCCTATCAGCGTGTGGTGTATCAGACGAATTAAAGTAGGGTGGGCAAAGTAATATAATCATTAATACTCAAAACAATCAAACTGTTTTTGCCCACCCTATCAGCGTGTGGTGTATCAGACGAATTAAAGTAGGGTGGGCAAAGTAATATAATCATTAATACTCAAAACAATCAAACTGTTTTTGCCCACCCTACAAGCTGATAGCTGACCGCTCACGGCTGAATGCTTACGATCTAGGGGATTACCAAGGAGTGAGTTGAGACTATGCGCTTATTATTTTTGATTTCGGGCTTCGTGATCGGCTTAGCTATAGCAGCTATCTTATTCGCCCTCCAAAATAAAACCATTGTGCCGGTCAACTTTGGGGTTTGGACTATAGAAGAACCCTTATCTATAGTGATTCTTTTAGCTCTATCTATGGGCTGTTTAACTGGTTTATTAATCTCCACACCTACCCTAATCAACCAAAGTCGTAAACTAGCTCGGCAACGGAAACGGATTAATGAGTTAGAGCAGGATTATAATGAAACAATAGTAAATATTGATAACCAACGCAAAAGAATACAGTACTTGGAAGATAGTTTGAAAACTAAGATAGGTGCGTCATCAGCAGAATCTGAGCCGCAATAGCTGGAAAAATAAGCATTCAGCGGTCAGCGGTCAGCGGTCAGCGGTCAGCGGTCAGCAGATTTAACTCAGATTAAACAAATGCTTACCTCTTTCTTTTATTCTAAATGCTTTCGTGATCAATAAGAATGTGCATAGCCCATAAATAAACTGTTCGCGTTCGCGGAGCGTGGCCATTCGCGTAGCGTGGCCAACGGCCAAGGCCAAGCGTGCGCGTAGCGCTAATCGCTGTTCGCTGTTCGCTGATAGCTGATAGCTGATAGCTGATAGCTGATAGCTGATAGCTGGTAGCTTACCTTTTACTTACCTATTTTAACTACTGATCAAGGATTCAAACTCAGCTTTTAATGATTCAAAATCTGCCACCCTTGACACCAGTAAATTATCCTTACCAGCATCATTTAATCGTTGTTTCCAATAACTGATGATTTCTGGGTGATTCATCCAGAATTCAATGACACTGTCTACAGCTTGATCTATACCCCAATCTGCCTGGGAGGGAAGGGTTTCAGCTGATTCAATTAAAGCATCAAGGGTACACTGATAAGTACCTAAGTATTTCAGTTTTGGTGGGACTTTTCTCTGACTCAACGTCTGTTGATGATTGAAAAAGTCTAGGACAGGAGATACTCCTAAGATTTCAAAGGTGTATTTCATAGGTTGAATACCTTCCTTTTTACCAGTTATCCTTTTTACCAGTTACCTCAACCTTTCCAGCCAAGGTCATCAAGATTGGTAGATTTTTATGAGTTTTATGTTCTGTGTTCTGGATAAGAACTCTGACTGTTGACCAATCCTATAGAACTGCTATGCACTAAATAATAAAGGAATTGTTAAATTGGTTTTGTAGTAATTGTAACACAATGTTATAGCCTGTAGCACAAGGGATCTCGGAACAGGGAATCGGGAATCGGGAATCGGGAATCGGGAATCGGGAATCGGGAATCGGGAATCGGGAATCGGGAATCGGGAATCGGGAATCGGGAATCGGGAATCGGGAATCGGGAATCGGGAATCGG
>NZ_JAAHHE010000712.1:0-2127 GCF_010692525.1 Moorena sp. SIO3B2 | reverse complement strand
GTAACTGCTACCCCAACCGCCGCATGGCTGCTTGCTTGCGTGATGGTGAAATCATCCTCCGCTACGTGACCTATGCGATCTTGGCTGGTGATGCTTCTGTACTCAGCGACCGCTGCCTGAATGGTCTGAAGGAAACCTACAGCGCTCTGGGTGTACCCACCACCTCCACAGCTCGTGCTGTTGGAATCATGAAAGCTGCTGCAGTTGCTTTCGTTAACAACACCGCTAGCCAGCGCAAGTTTGAACTTACTTCCGGGGATTGTTCCTCCTTAGCTGGTGAAACTGCTGGTTACTTCGACGCAGTAGTTGCTGCGATCAGCTAGTCTTTCCCTTCTGCCTAAGATAACCAAGCTCCTGCCAAAGTGAGCTGGGGAAGCCAAAAGCTAAGTATAATCTTTCTCAAAACCCATTCAGGAGATATATAAAGATGAAATCAGTTATAACCACAGTTGTTACTGCTGCGGATGCTGCAGGTCGTTTCCCTAGCAGCTCTGACCTTGAGTCTGTTCAAGGTAGCCTGCAACGGGCTGCTGCTCGTATGGAAGCTGCTGAAAAGCTAGCAGCTGGCATTGATGCTGTTACCAAAGAAGCTGGTGATGCTTGCTTTAAGAAGTATCCTTACCTGAAAGAGGCTGGTGAAGCTGGTGATTCTCAAGTCAAAGTTGACAAGTGCTACCGGGATCTTGGTCACTACCTACGCTTGATCAACTACTGCTTGGTTGTTGGTGGTACTGGTCCTCTAGATGAGTGGGGTATTGCTGGTCAGCGTGAAGTTTACCGTTCTTTGAACCTACCTACCCCTCCCTACATCGCAGCTCTTGAGTTCACTCGCGATCGTGGTTGTGCTCCTCGTGACATGTCTCCTCAAGCTTTGGTTGAGTACAAAACTTACCTCGACTATGTAATCAACTCCCTGTCCTAAGGAGATTACGGTGAAAATCCGTCGCTGATTGACTAACATTTCGATCAGCACCTGGGGACTCTTAGTACGTTGCTTTGCCTGAATTGGTTGAGTACCGTCCAAGAGTCCCCTAATTGTTTTGGGGAGTTAGGGGGACAAAACCAACTGTAAGCTACGCGAACAGCTATCAGCTATCAGCCGTCAGGTTATTATTTTATTCAAAAGTACCTCAAGTAGCGTGGCCAAAAGCCCAAAGCGGATAGCTGATGGCCAAAAGCCCAAAGCTGATAGCTAATGGCTGATAGCTGATGGCTGAGAGCTGATGGCTGAGAGCTGATGGCTGAGAGCTGATGGCTGATAGCTCAATGCTTACAACCAACTAAACTTAGTAAATCCTATTGTTAATTCCTAAATCACGACTAAATTACTGATGGATAAACGTTTTGCCAATATATTTAATTTGACCGAAGATCAAGCGATCGCACTTTTAAAGACCCCCTTAGAGCAGCTGGAAGACCCATCTGATCGCTATCTGGCTGCATCCCATTTAATTAACTTTCCCACCGACCGGTCAATCAATGCCTTGATGGAAACGGTGCAAGAACAAAATTCAGAAATGTACCATCGTATCGCTCGACGCAAGGCAGTGGAAAGCTTAGGTCGTCTGAAAGCCTCTGTAGCCTTACCCATAATTCGCTCATGCCTAGGGGATGAGGATTGTTACACGGTGGAAAATGCTGTCTGGGCCATTGGGGAAATTGGCACTCAAGATCCCGAAATTCTCGAAGAAATTGCCCAGCTACTGGAAAAACCAGGTCAGACTTATCGGGTGATTATCCAAACTCTGGCTGCACTAGACTATAAACCAGCCCTTGAGAGGATTAAGACCTTTACTAAATCCGATAATGAACCCATAGCTAGTGCTGCGATCGCAACGGT
The DNA here is from genome assembly GCF_010692525.1 of Moorena sp. SIO3B2. Classification (NCBI taxonomy): domain Bacteria; kingdom Bacillati; phylum Cyanobacteriota; class Cyanophyceae; order Coleofasciculales; family Coleofasciculaceae; genus Moorena; species Moorena sp. SIO3B2. The sequence continues at coordinate 287 of NZ_JAAHHE010000712.1, read as the reverse complement.
TTGTCGGTTCACAGGGGATACCACCGAGATACACAAAGTCATGGCATTCCTACAACACTCTAGTGTCAATGCCCGACGAGCTTGTATTCAAGACCTGATTGATGCCCGATACTACCAAGGAATTCCTCAAATTGCCACCTGTCCCATTTCCATGGTCTTCCGAATACGAGGAATTCGCCTCTTGGCAGAGGCTGGGTTGCCAGCGGGTGATATCACCTTTGAGGAGATCGAACCATCACTGGATCAAGTGATTCGTGATCATCCTGATCACCTAGAGCTGGTTCATG
>NZ_JAAHHE010000711.1:0-2137 GCF_010692525.1 Moorena sp. SIO3B2 | reverse complement strand
CATATATAGCAGAAGTCAGAAGTCAGAAGTCATTTGTCAGAAGTCAAACTCTTGCGCTTCTTGATGCAGTCGCTCATGGGGGAAACCCCCAAGACCGCGCTGCATCGCTTACAAAGGGTGTGAGACTAATGTCGATGTCCTAACTGCCCTGGCGACTGCTATAGCACTACCCATTCAGATGTTTGACATTCCTAAACTCCGAAACTTAGTCATAGCTTACTTGCGGACTTGCGGACTTGCGGACTTGCGGACTTGCGCGTAGCGCTATATCAGATCATAGCCGTTGCCATGGGATCTGATATGGTAGGCAAGGTTAGAAGAATATAAGTTGTCACCGCAATAGTTTAGGAGTAAAACGATGGCACTAGTTAACTCGACAATGTTGTCCTTAGGTACCAAAGCACCAGAGTTTCAGTTACCGGATGCGGTTTCTGGGGAGACGATTTCCTTAGACACCTTTGCCGGTAAGCAGGGGTTACTGGTCATGTTTATCTGCCGCCATTGTCCTTTTGTTAAACATGTACAGGGAGAATTGGCTAAGCTAGGGAAAGACTATGCCGATGCTAATATCGGTATGGTGGCGATTAGCGCTAATGATGCCGATAATTACCCGGATGATGCTCCCGATAAACTTAAGGAAATGGCTCAGGAGCTGGGATTCACTTTTCCCTTCTGTCATGATCAAAGTCAGGAAACCGCTCAGACCTATACAGCTGCTTGTACCCCAGATTTTTTTGTATTCGATGCTAACCAAGAGCTAGTTTACCGAGGTCAATTGGATGATAGTCGTCCTAGTAATGGGATACCAGTTACCGGTAAGGATTTACGAGCAGCTATTGATGCGGTGCTAGGGTCGCAACCAGTGAATTCTGAGCAAAAGCCTAGTATTGGTTGCAATATTAAGTGGAAACCGGGGAATGAACCGGCTTATTTTGGTGTTTGAGATGTTTCTGAATTGAGAATGAAGAATGAAGAATGAAGAATGTAGAATGTAGAATGTAGAATGTAGAATGTAGAATTAATAATTTATAAGAATGTAGAATGTAGAATGTAGAATGCAGAATTCAGGGTGTTGCTGAATCAAGGAATGAATAGAAGTAGAGTGGGCATCCTGCCCGCCCGAAAATATATTGAAACTGGCAAGATGCCAGTTCCACGCCTGATGCCCATTCCACAGGTGCGACCCAAGGCCGCGAGGGATTGCTCGCGGCCTTGGAGGCGCGCACCTACTCTTAAAATCATTCCATTATTAAGCAACGCCGAATGCCGAATTCTAAATTCTAAATTCTAAATTCTAAATTCTAAATTCTAAATTCTAAATTCTAAATTCTAAATTCTAAATTCTACATTCTACATTCTAAATTCTAAATTCTACATTCTACATTCTACATTCTAAATTCTACATTCTACCTATAGCATTTTCATTTGAGAGAACCAATATGTCCCTCAGCGAACTTTTACCCACGGTTAGTAAACTATCTCATCAAGATAAACTTCGACTCATCCACTTTCTTCTCCTTGCAGTTGCTAAAGAAGAAGGATGTAGCCTAGAATCTGTTGAAGATAGTGATTCTGAAAACGTGCTTCTGAATCAGTTGGCATCAACTGAAGCTGTGTTCTGGTCTCCTCAGGCAGATCACGAGGCAGTTCAAGCCTTGTCAGATCTTCTGGTAGCAGCACAGGAAGCAGCCAATGGTTGATGGTCAACGTTTTTCATTCACAGAGCGAACCGATAGCCTTGGGCGATCGAGCATCATGCCATATTTACCCTTGATTCTCAGTTTGGGGAACCGTTCTCTAGAAGTGATGGCATTGTTGGATACCGGTGCAAGTGTCAATGTTCTGCCTTACGAGATTGGCGTACAGCTAGGGGCAGTCTGGGAGAACCAAACCATCTCCATTCCCTTGAGTGGGAACTTGGCTCAAAGTCAGGCACGAGGATTGGTTATTTCGGGTACAGTTGCTTCGTTTTCGCCTGTTTTGCTGGCATTTGCTTGGACTCAATCCAAAAGACCTCTCCAAAAACTTGAAACTTTCTCAGGCACTGCTTTTCAGCGATCAAATTGACCAAGTCAATTTTACGTTGAATTAACGCTATAATAAGCTTAAGAAGCTATTGATGTTAATTTAGCACTAA
>NZ_JAAHHE010000710.1:0-2138 GCF_010692525.1 Moorena sp. SIO3B2 | reverse complement strand
CCTGTTTTATTCAAAAGCACCTCAAGTAGCGCATAAGCTGATAGCTTACATTTTAGTTAGGTGTTGATAACAGTAAGGTTTTAGTAGGAGACCGCTCTATGATTTTATCAGCAACCACAACCGGTATTAGTCCAAAAGAATTTATTGCTCAGTATGGAGACGATCAACGCTACGAACTCATTGATGGAGAGCTAATTGAGATGGAACCAACTGGCCCCCACGAGCAAGTCGTTGCCTTGATTAGCCGAAAGCTTAATGTAGAAATAGATGGTTTAGATGTACCTTATTTTATCCCACACCGCTGTTTAATTCAGCCTCTAGGTGCGCTTTCCAATGGCCGGGGAACCCGGCCTTGGGTCGCACCTTTGGGAACCTTCAACGCTTTCAGACCAGATCTGGTTGTGCTTGATGAAGGAGAATTGCTCAACGAACCACTTTGGGCAAGGGAACCAGTAATAACTCTGGGTACTACTGTAAAACTTGTGGTTGAAGTAGTTAGTACAAACTGGCAGAATGATTATGCTCGTAAGTATGAAGATTACGAAGCTTTGGGGATTCCAGAATACTGGATTGTGGATTATATTGGTATTGGCGGAAAATACTTTATTGGTAGCCCCAAACAACCGACTGTAACGGTCTGCTGTATGGTAAATGATCAATATCAGAAAGTAATGTTCCGTAGAGGGGATTGTCTCAAATCTTCGCTTTTTCCTAACCTTAAGTTATTGACAGATCAATTATTTATAGGGCTGGACCCAGGGAATGGGGAAGGATCTTCGGGATGCTAAGAGGATATCTGAAAAGTTTTTTGATACTGAATTTTGCCCCCCTAGCCCCCCAACTTTGGGGGGGACAAGAGTCCATTTACTTCTAAAAGTCCCCCAAAATTGGGGGATTTAGGGGGCTTGGATGTAGCAAATGAGACTTCTCAGACAACCTCTAAGTATAGCACTACTGTTATAGATTAAGACGTTTTACTGTTCCCTTTCAGTTCTATAATCAGGATGAATAAAAAATGGCAATAGTTGTCAAGGTTTAAACACTATGTCGTCTACTAAAAAACAAGTCATAGGTTTTCTAGAACAACTTAACTTAAGCAACCTTAACCATAAATTATCAATTTGGCTCAAAACTCAGCAACCTACTAATTTAGGTCGTTCTAGCAATGATTGGAAATTGAGCAATCAGGATCAAGGCTTCACACTGATTGAGTTACTTGTAGTAATTATTATCATAGGAATTTTGTCTGCCATTGCACTTCCTACATTGCTGAGACAAGCTAACAAAGCAAAAGAAGTTGAGGCTATTACCAGGGTGCGGAATATACTACAACTTCAGCATGAATACTATATTACTAATGGGGAATTTGCTACTTCCCTAGAGGAATTAGGATTCTCACTTTCTTATGATACTGAACAATACCAGTACGAGGTGTTACCTTCTGAGCCATTCTTAAATGGTTCAGTTTTGTTAGGTTTATCTAAACAGCCTGAGCTGAAATCTTATGCAGGAGTAGTGTTTTTACAAGATGATCAGATTAATACCTGTCCTCACATTCCTATAGATATCAACACGGATAATTTGAATAAGTTAATCATCCCACTTATTTTTAAGATTCTTGCTAATCCCACAGAATACTGTTCATAACTCCTCTAGAAGATGCCGTGAACTCAAAGTGTCCATAAACAGGGTAGTGATCAGAAAGATCCTGTAGGGGGGTTTCTGTTACTTCATTCCATTGTTGGTCTGCACCAATGAAGGGTTGTGTGAGTAAAAAACGTAATCGAGATAGCTTTCGGTGTTTTGTAACCATTCAGCTGTAACGCTATCAGCTATCAGCTGTCAGCGTCACAGCGTCGAAGCCTGTGCTACTATTTCCTATTCCCTGTTTCCAGAATATCTTTGAGCAAAATGTTCTTGCAGTATGCGGTGAATGAAGATATAACCACCCCCAACTTGTCTTAACAAAAGGCGTTCTGTGACATAGTCAAGGAAGCGGGCATAGTTCCAGGGAGTATAGCCTTGCCACCAGAGAATTAGACGTAACGTAAAGTGTTGAATTAAAACAACTCCAGCAAATACTGGTCCTGTTCCACCTACTATCCCAGTAAGTAAACCAACCGCTAATGCAATACTGA
>NZ_JAAHHE010000071.1:0-27363 GCF_010692525.1 Moorena sp. SIO3B2 | reverse complement strand
GCAATACTTCTTCATCTTGAGTTAGATAGTAATAAAAAGCCATCCCCTGTAAAGCATAGGCTAGTTCTTGACTATTACGCTCTGAAACAGAAGAAAGAGGAGTAAGATTATCTTCAGAAAATACAGTAAATACACCACCATTTTCTCGATCAAATCCATATTTGCGAATCCAATCTAATCCAGATTTTGCTAAACTTAAAAATTTAGGATTTCCAGTCAATTGATAAGCAACTCCGTAGGTGTAAATTTGACGAGAATGAGCAACTATGTGCTTTTTATTAAAGTAATTTTTAATCCAATTGTCTTCATCTTCTAAATCCTTAAAAATTGGGCATGGTTGAGACAAATCAAGTAGCTCCCCATTGTCACATCGCAAGCTAGGAAAATTACCTACAGGTTTACCAAAAGCAGTTTCCATTAACCACCAAGGATTGAGGTCTTCTTCTACATGCTGTAACCATCTTTCACCGGTTAGGGTTTGTATTTTTTGTTCGAGTAATATAGGTTGGCTAATGGTTGGTGACAAGCCAACTATCAAGGTAATTACTAAAGTAGTAATAAGTACATATAAATAAAATCGATATTTTTTCATCATCTGTAAATAAAGGGTTTTAGCAATTTTAGTAACCCAGAACTTCAATTAATTTTTTTTTTTTATTCCCGTCATTGTCCATAAATCTTAATCAGCTATCTTATCGGATTCACTTTCAAAAATTAGCAGAGCATTTATTTTAAAGTTTTGGACTCAATCTACTATCAGGTTTGCACTCAAAATAATCGGCCTGTTTATCGCTTATTTCTACCTCTGTTAATCTCGTTTTTATTCTTCAATATCTGCCAATTTAAAGTTGACTAACTTCTGACAAAAAAAATGAGCTATCTCTGGTGAAAGTTATCCTTGGAGATAGTCTCTTAGGGTCGTTTCTATATTCTCCGGCTCACGTCTATTTTGGGATCACCTCGTTTCACAGCCGCTATTGCTTTTCTGCGTAGGTCATAACTTAAGGAAGCAGGCATCGGTGTTCCTCGCTACTCGTCATCTATAAGTCCTAACATAGATTCGTAGCACTATATTCTTTATTTTGTCAAGTTCTATGACTTTACAACCGCTTTAGACTCTAAACCCAAGGGCCCTGAATTGCAAATGTGATACCAGGCTCTTGAATGTTCACGAACATGATCCGACCATTGGGTGAGAAGCAAGCACCAGCAAACTCACTGCTGTTGAGGGCATTCCGTGCCAACTGGTAAAGCTCACCTTTAGGATTGACCCCAACCAGGAATTGGTCACCACCACCATCTTCACAGAGGATGAGATCCCCAGAAGGACTCATGGTCACATTATCTGGGTGTTCTAGTAAGCTGCGGTCATGGGACTCAACAAACAGTTCAATGGTGCCACCCTCTTGGGGATTGCTACCAGGAACATAGCGCCAGACTTGACCAGCTCCATTCGCCCATCCAGTGTTTGGATTTAACGAACCACCACTAGTACAGGTAAAGTAAACCTCATTATTACCGTACCATGCCCCTTCTCCCCGGGTAAATTGGGTTGCTCCCTTACCAAAACCTTCAACCCGCACAGTATCTTCTTCCGGGTCTACATCCTCAATCCGAACCCATTCTACTGCCATGGGCTGACCGACAGGGAAGTTTTCAACCGTGATTTTTTGAAATGTTCCCTGGATCTTCAATGCCTCCAGTAGACCCCCTGCTTTTAAGTTGCCTGGTTGCTTGGGAATAAAGCGATAAAACAGACCATCCATCCTGTCTTCAGTCTGATAAACAATCCCAGTATTGGGATCTACTGCAACGGCTTCATGGTTAAAACGACCCATGGCCACTAGAGGCTCAGCTTGAACCACTTCACCGGTAATGGGCACTTCAAAGTTATAGCCGTGCTTCATCGAAACACTTCTGGGGTCATCTGCCGGATAAGTGGTGGGAGTAACGGTGCTTTCTTCACAACTAATCCATGAACCCCAAGGGGTTGGTCCGCCACTACAGTTTCGTTCAGTACCAGCGAGGGAAGTGTACTGTTTGACCAGTTGACCATTGGCTGCCACTACTAGTGTTGTCGTGCCTCCCAAACACATGGGGTCATACTTGATATACTCTACTGCTACCAATCCATGTTTATCCAATTGATGGGGGCTAAGTTCATGATTGCGCACCAGGACAGTATTGCCTCCCGGTGCAGGAAAAGCCGCCATGCCATCGGGTCTACCAGGCACCAAATTGCTATCACTCATGGTGTCACCTGTGCGGGATAAAATTTTATAGCTAAATCCGGCTGCCAGGTCTAATAATTGATTAGGGTCTGGCTGAAGGGACCCAAAGCCTTTACCTCGAAATGATTTACCAAGAGCCTTCTTGGCAAAAACCTCTTTCAAGGGGGATGCTAGAATTGCACCAGCGGTGCTAGCACTGGCTAAGGCAAAGAAGTGACGTCGTGATAAAGTCATTGGTGGATAACGGATAGGTGTTTGATCACTCAGAGCCATCAGCTCTATGCCCATCAGGATAAATCGTCGAACTATCCAAGTAGGCATCACAAAGATCGACGTTCTCGGCTCGAAATAAGTTGCAACCCCTCAACTGAGCCTTAGTAAGGATAGCTCTTTTCAGGTTAGCATTACTCAAATTGGCATGGCTGAGATTGGCATGGCTCAGGTCAGTGTCCCTCAAATCTGCTGCTTGGAGATTAGCACCAGCTAGATTTGCGCCCTGTAAATTGGCACGACGTAGATTTGCTCTGAACAGATTGGCATTCTGAAGATCCGCCCCAGAGAGATTGGTCTGGTAGAGCTGGGCATCACTTAACTGAACTGCTTGAAGTTGAGCTTGCTGCAACTTGGCTTGACTTAGATTAGAGTAGGGCAGGTAAGTCTTTTTAAGATTGCTGCTAGTCAGGTCAATTGCTTGTATATCTGCTTCAAACAGGTCAGCTTCACTGATATCTACTCCACTAAAGTCTCGTCTACCCCTAGCGTATTGTTCAAGTAACTCGGCTCCACCAATCTTTTTCATTGCGCTATAAATAGGTCAGCTTTTGCCGCCCAATACCAATTTATAAAATAATGTCAATGCGTATTTATGCTTATTTATTTTATAAAGGTATAACTTTGTAGCGCATTACACACTTAATTATAATTCTTTTTTAATATTTGTGAACATTTGCTACGTAAAAATAAAAATACTTGACAAAATAATTTTATTAAAATAAAATTATTTAATAAAATTTTTTCGAAATTTTTCTTAGGTAGGGAGCAGGGACTTCGGACTTCGGAGCAGGGAACAGGGAATAGGGAACAGGGCAAAAATCCTGTGTACGTGATTAGGCTAAAAACCGCTATATCAATAAGGGAGCAGGGAACAGCGGATCACCGGAACAGGGAACAGGACAAAAATCCTGTCAAGATATAAAGCAAAGCTTCATGTTCTGTTGCAACTAAGATGTCAAAACTGCCAGTATCCATCGCTCAGCACTACCACGAGCGCACCAAATATGCTCCAGAAACCATATCAGCCAAAAATAAGGGCTTAGACTGGGAGAAGCAGCCGATACCGTTTAAAGACTACAAAGTTGGGACTAACTTTGACCTAAAACCATACTTCTCACAAGACCGGGAGCAGTTTACCTCTGAACCGAGTAAAAGTTGGTGGCGGCTATCCCAGTTACTACTGTGTAGTTATGGTTTGACAGCTAGGGTGGAGACCATGGGACCACCACTTTATCTGAGGGCAGCTCCCTCTGCTGGTGGCTTATACCCAGCTGAAGTTTATTTGATTTCCCGTGGTACTCCCCTATTACCACCAGGACTATACAACTATCAGTGTCTGACCCATTCTCTGGTTCATTTTTGGGAGAGTGATGTTTGGAATGCACTGCAAGAGGCTTGCTTCTGGCACCCAGTTTTGGAGAGTACGGAACTGGCTATTGTAACTACAGCGGTATTTTATCGCTCTGCCTGGCGCTATGAAGACCGGGCATACCGTAGAATTTTTCTAGACACTGGTCATCTGCTAGGCAACATTGAGTTAGCTGGGGCTTTGAGTGATTACCGACCTCACCTAATTGGTGGCTTTGCTGATCAAAAAGTTAATGAACTGCTTTATCTAGACCTGGAACAAGAAGGAGCGATCGCAGTAATCCCCCTGGCCGATCAGCTCAAAGTTGAACAAAACTTGCCCATCGCCCCAACTGTGTTGCCATCTCCTACTGAAGTTAATTACCCAAAGATTCCAGATGGAGAATTATTGGGTTATTTGCACCGCGCTACGGAAATTAAAGAGGGTGGTGATTGGAAAGCTAAGGGTAATACTTTAAAGATTACAGACATTGACCAGCAGTTAGAAGACAAGTACAATTTTCCGTTTTGTGATAAAGTTTCAACGGCTACAAACCCCATAGATTGGGGGGAGTTAACCAGCTCAGGTAATGCTCCGAAAGCATTTTTAGATACTATTCTAAAACGACGCTCTACCCGAGCTTATAGTGCAGCTAATTTGACCTTGGAGGAGCTAAAAGCTCTTCTGGATTTTACATACCAACCTCAGCATTACATTGAGCAGGGGTTAGATGGAACACCAGATTATTTTGATTTAAGTTTAATCGAAACATTTATAGCAGTATCTGGGGTAAATGATCTAGAAGAAGGCTGCTATTATTACGCGCCTAAGGCTCAAGAATTGCGGCAAATTCGGTTTAAAAACTTCCGACAGGAATTGCATTTTCTGTGTTTAGGGCAAGATCTGGGTCGAGATGCCAGAGCAGTGGTGTTCCACACGGCTGACTTACAAAAAGCAGTGGCTAGATTAGGCGATCGCGCTTACCGTTACTTGCACATGGATGCTGGTCATCTAGGACAGCGGCTCAATCTAGCAGCTATTTACCTTGGTTTAGGAGTAAGTGGTATTGGTGGCTTCTTTGATGACCAGGTAAATGACGTTTTAGGTATTCCTGTTGATGAAGCGGTTGTTTATATTACAACTTTGGGGCGTCCTAGAACACGGTTTTGAGGTTTCTTTCGGGAGTAGGGAATCGGGAGTCGGGAGTCGGGAGTGGGGAGTCGGGAGGGTGGGGAGTGTTGGAAGTTTGGGGAGAGGGGGAGATAGGGAGAATTGGGAGTCGGGAGTGTGGGGAGATGGGGAGAATGGGGAGATGGGGAGATGGGGAGAGAGATTATTGATGTGATCGCATCGACTCGGGAATCGGGAGTCGGGAGTCGGGAATCGGGAAATCGGGACAGAGATTATGGATGCGATCGCATCGACTCGGCAGTCGGGAGTCGGGAATCGGGAGTCGGGAGTCGGGAATCGGGAAATCGGGACAGAGATTATGGATGCGATCGCATCGACTCGGCAGTCGGGAGTCGGGAATCGGGAGTCGGGAGTCGGGAATCGGGAAATCGGGACAGAGATTATGGATGCGATCGCATCGACTCGGCAGTCGGGAGTCGGGATGCGATCGCATAATTTAATTTACCGTCCTGCCCAAATAACGCCAACCGACCCCTAGAAATACTTTAGGACTTACGCAGTAACTCTACCTGTAGGGTTTGGTGCCCAGTTTTGGGTAAGTCCTGTCCAAGTCGCTGTTTCGCCAATGTCTGGTCTTCAAACAATAGTTGCACCCAAGCCGTAATAGCTTGGGTGTGGCTTTTTAGGCCGCCATTTTATACAAAAGCTGCTGACAGTCTTAAAAATCTTAACAAAAATGTAAACTTTATTTTCGCTATGTTACATTAAATTTAATACTTTATTAAGAATTGTTACCTAGAGGACTAATCAACTACATGGCGGAACCTACCCATCTGGCTGAGCTTGAGCAGGGTCTAAAACTCTGGAATCAATGGAGAGACAATCATCCCAAACTGATCCCTGACCTGATGGAAGTAGACCTGAGTGGGCAAAACCTCAATGGTTTCAATCTCTTTCAAGCCGAGCTAATGGGATCTAACTTGAGTGGGTCATTGCTGATTTATACTGACCTGACTGAGGCTTGTGTCGTTGGGGCAATATTTGATAAAGCTATTCTTCGTCACGCTTACTTGAATAGAGCCAAGCTTACCCGTACATCCTTCCAAAGAGCAGACCTGACTATGACATCTTTGGAAGACGCTAATCTAATTAGGGTTAACTTTTCTCTGGCAGACCTTGAGGGAGCTAATCTGTTTAGAACTAACCTGATTGCTGTGAATTTCACCAAAGCCAATCTGAGTAGGGTCAACTTCACTGAAGCGGTGATGACTGGGGCTAATCTTAATGAAGCTCAACTGATTGGTAGTAATTTTGATAAAGCTAATTTAACAGGAGCAGATCTGGTGAAGGCGAATCTGAAAGGGGCTAACCTTAGTCAAGCTAATCTTAGTTATACCAACCTCAGAGAAGCTAACCTTAGTGAAACCAACCTCAGAAAAGCGAATCTTACCGGAGCTGATTTAACTCATGCCAACCTTCAGGGGGCTAATCTGATTGAAGCGGAACTTGATGGAGTGATATTAAATACGAGTATTTAGTTATTTGGGAAAGGGAGTCGGGAGTCGGGAGTCGGGAGTCGGGAGTCGGGAGTAGGGAATCGGGAGTCGGGAGTCGGGAGTGGGGAATCGGGAAGAAATAGGTGTGTCTACTTCATTAATAGTAAGCATTCAGTAGTCAGCAGTCAGCGGTCAGGAGTCAGCGGTCAGCGGTCAGCCTTTGCCTGAGCGCTGATAGCACCTAAAGTAGCACCTAAAGTAGCCCATAGGCTGATAGCTGATGGCTGATAGCTGATAGCTGATAGCGGATAACTGATAGCTAATAGCTGAGAACTGATACGCGACACGCTAATAGCTAATAGCTGATAGCTTACCCTTTAGTGCAGAAGTGCTGCAGAAAAAATATTTCGATGGGCTTGTCGAGTCTTGATTAAGTCGGCTTTGATCGAAATATCCGCACTCACATTCTGCATACATCGCTAATGATCAATTTTCAGCTGCCATGGTCTGATCGCGGCCATACCTCTGAATCTTCTGTGAAGAAAAAACACTGTAATGGTTCAATAGGTCAAATTAAAAAAATCAGACAGGGTGCTCTAGGTAGTCTCTTTGTGACTCTGTTTTGGGCAATTACCCCACCAGTTTTTGCCGCTGAGTATCTCACTCTACGCTTAGGGCCATTTGAGCAATCTGTCGCTATCAAGGAATTAGAAACGTTTGCTGAGACAGGGGAGTTATCACCAGCACTGCAACCCTATCGAGATATCCTCACGCCACAGATTCGGAAGATTTTGACCAATAGCCTCAAACTCAACCCTAAGACCACAGAAACCTTTATCAATGACCTTCTCCTCTCCAGCGATGGCGCACGGTTGTTGGACAGACTAGGGTTAGCACTCCCCGATAGTAGTTTAGAGCAATTAAAAGCTGCTCTGTTGTTAGGAGCAAGGCAAGTTAATGGTTTAAGTGTGCTGAGTTTCTTACGGGCTTACCCAGGAGAAAAGATCACTTTGGATGCTTCGTCTGCTGTTGGGATTGCCCTACAACTTAATGCCTCTTATTGGAAAAGTTTAGCAGTTGGTCCGATCTTAGAGCAAGATTTGGCTGTTGCGGACGCTGCCACCTTTCGCCCTAGATTTGACCCTGCTACTTCCGGTCCCCAATTGGTTAAACAGCGTAAACTAAGACTAAGAGACCGACAACGGCAACGTACTATTATTGTAGATCTATACTGGGCTGAGGATACCACTGGACCAATGGTAGTTCTCTCCCACGGATTTGCTGCAGACCGCAAATTTCTGAGATATTTAGCACGCCATCTAGCCTCCCATGGCCTTACTGTAGCTTCCCTAGAGCATCCTGGCAGCAACTTTACCAGGATTAACAGTTTGTCAGCACCTGGTAAACTTGGGGATTTGTTACCTCCGGGGGAGTTTATTGACCGTCCCAAAGATGTCAGCTTTCTCCTGGATGAGTTGGCTGACATCAACGATAGATATTCTACCATGCTTGGTAAACTGAATACTCAACAAGTTACAATTATTGGTCATTCCTTGGGGGGCTACACGGCTTTAGCGTTGGCTGGGGGAAAACTCAATTTAGAGGAACTGCGACGGTTTTGTAAAAATCGCTCTCCTGTGGGCAGATCCCCAGCAGATTGGTTCCAATGTGCAGCGGCTGATTTACCAGAAGACGAGGTTAATCTTACTGATCAGCGAGTGGTGCAAGCGATCGCTTTGAATAGTGTAACCGGGCGTTTGTTTGGTACTAAGGGTTTGCGTCAAGTTACTGTACCAACCTTAATGTTAACGGGCACAGAGGATGCCATTACACCAGCTCTAGACCATCAGTTACGGTCTTTTAATCAGTTGGGGGGTTCTAAGTATTTGATTAGCGCCATTGGTGGCACTCACCTCAGTGTGACTGACCCGAAGAATCTTAACGATGCGATCGCTAGAAGTACGTTAGTCAAAGAAGTGGTTGGAGACGATGCCCATAGCCTGCGGCAACTGGTCAAAGGTGTAAGTTTAGCCTTTATTAAGCAGCTAACTCCAGAAGCTGAACGCTATGAACCATTTTTAACCCCAGCCTACGCTCAATCTCTTTCGAGTCCCAAAATTTCCTTGCGTCTGAGTAAAAAATTACCCCCTACGATAGCGACTTGGTTTCAAGTTCTATCCGTGGGAAATCAGCAGGTTGCTATTAACTTTAAGGACGTAAATTATGGGTCGATCAGCTCAAATAAATTCTATTTTTATCCTAACACTAAAATGATGACTCCGAATAGTTTTTGCATTGGACAGCTGAATCAATTGTTCAATAAACTTATCAACAAGTACCGCGAAAAAGCAACTCGCATCAGTTAAGCTATATAGTTTTAGGGAGTCGGGAGTCGGGAGTCGGGAGTCGGGAATAGGGAATAGGGAATAGGGAATAGGGAGTGTGGGGAGATGGGGAGATGGGGAGATGGGGAGATGGGGAGTCAGATCAGTAGACCTCTTGCATAAGTCTCATAAACCGTGGGTGTTGACAAGGCAAAAGGCATGCATACAAAAGGGATAGATTTTGATTTCATATTTATTTTTGCAAGAGGTCTAGTTTTCCCGATTCCCGATTCCCGATTCCCTACTCCGGATTCCCGATTCCCGATTCCCGATTCCGGATTCCCGATTCCCGATTCCCGATTCCCTTAATTAATTGATAGTTGACAATTTTAAAGTTTTGTAACTTATGGCCAATATGGCAAGACTTTTCTATTAGCTATGGGGGAAGTTTATATAAACAATCAATAGAAATAAATTGGATATATGGCTATCATGGAAATCTCTGATTTAGGTTTCACCGAGAGGTTAGAGAGTGACAGCTTTGTTTCTGACAGTAGTGATCATAAAATAACTGATGTTGTCGGTGGTACAAGTCGCAGGATTCGTTGGCCTCATAATGATCAACCGCAGCAGGAGCCTACGACAATTGTGAGCATACCCATAAAATTACCGTTTTGTCCTCTTTTCTTATTTCCTGATGGCACTATCGGGCATAAGTGTTTTGATACTGATGATAGTCATTAGTCACTAAACCCAGCCAACCACATCTTTGATTTGATAGATCGCTAGCTCCCGGTCAATATGTTTCTTGGCTTTAAGAATCGGACTGTTAGGATTTTTGTACCAGCGCTGGGAGCGGAAACAAAAACCATTGGCTGTTATTACCTCCCAACTATAGCGAGTGCGATCAATCAATAACCAGATTTCATAGGAGTGATAGGTCTGTCGGGGAAATTTAAGAATACCAATTTCTAGCAGAATGCTCATGCGCATCCGCGATCGCTCTATACGTTTGAGTAATTCCAGAAAACACAATGCTGCCCGTTTAGCCGCCTCATGAGTTGGGTAACGGTAGCGATCGCGGGGTTCAAATTTGAAGTCTCGACTACTAAGGCGGAAATGAAACTTGCCTGAAGCATCTTCGACATATATCACACTCCAGGGGGTTTTCGGGTACTTTACACAAAAACCTGGAGCTATTAGTTTAACCGCAGTTGCCATCCTTATCCCTTTGCTAAACCGTTGCTGACAGGATCTTAGCCAAATTTTGATCGATCACCAACAGAGGGTTGCGGTCAATGAGCTTGACCGAAGGTGATTACCGATTACCGATTACCCGTTATTCTCGATTATTCCACAATTGGGCAACGCCCTTTTAGGCGTGTGAGAAGTCAATATCATCCTGGCCATAGGCTTGCCAAGCCAAGTCTACTAAGCCATCAACAATAGCAGCAGCCACTACCGCAGAACCCTTACGACCATCAATCCGAATGTGGGGAATCAAAGAGTCCGTCAACCGAGATTTAGCCACATCCACCTCGACAAATCCCGCAGGTACCCCAATCACCAAGGCTGGTCGAATTTCCTCTGCCTCAATCAACTCCACCAATACTGTTAAAGCTGTCTGAGCTTGACCAATCACAAAAATTCCTTCTGGATAGCGTCTAGCTAAGGTTTGCATCCCCCAGGCTGCCTTAGTCTTTTCTTTTTGAGGACGAGTGAGGGTTTCCATGCTGCAATACACAGGATTAGCAAAGGTATCTTGAATGTGGGGAGTGATCCCTACTTGTACCATTGGCACATCCACTACAATTGTGCTACGAGCAGCTAGAGCTGCTGCTCCTGCTTGTAATGCCCGCTCAGAAAAATGAATCAGAGACTTATACTCAAAGTCGGCTGTGGCATAAATCACCCGCCGCACAATCTCGTATTCCGCTGGTGAAAAGACATGCTCGCCTATTTCACGGTCAATAATTGCCAGACTTTGAGCATCAGTTATATGCCATTCCATGAGGACTCTTCAGACAAACTGGTTGTGATTATTTTGACATTATTATGCTTGCTATAGGGGTTTTCATATTAGGGAACAGGGAATCGGGAACAGGGAATCGGGAATCGGGAATCGGGAATCGGGAATCGGGAATCGGTAACAGGCAATAGGCAAGAGGCAAGAGGCAAGAGGCAAGAGGCAAGAGGAACCCACCCCTAACCCCTCCCAGGAGGGGAAGGCAAGAGGCAAGAGGCAAGAGGCAATAGGCAATAGGCAATAGGCAATAGGGAAAACTGATCTGACTCCCCATCTGGCCATCTCCCCATCTGGCCATCTCCCCCCACTCCCGACTCCCGACTCCCGACTCCCGACGCCCGACTCCCTGTAACTAAAAATTAAGAATAATTGCAATTTGATTCAGATTCTCTTATATCCCTAATCGATATGTTTAGCTTGGCAAGTGGATTTGGGGAATTAGATACCAGGGAAAGAACACTTATCCCTAAGGATAGTTATTACCTCGGAGTTCTGAGAAAATCTAAATCACGCTTGGGTCTTAAGGCTGTTCGCGTAGCGTGGCCAAAGGCCAAGGCTGAAGGCTGAAACCATATTGGTTGCTGAGTAACAAATCCATAAAATTGTTACATTATTGATGATTGATGATTGATGATTGATGCTTAATGCTTGATTATTGATGATTGATGCTTGATGTTTGATACTTGATACTTAATCTTTTAACAAGGGAGAATAGGATATGAAATTGGCTTACTGGATGTATGCAGGTCCTGCCCACATTGGCACACTGCGCGTTGCGAGTTCTTTTAAGAACGTCCATGCTATTATGCATGCCCCCCTAGGGGATGACTACTTCAACGTGATGCGCTCCATGCTAGAGCGAGAGCGGGACTACACTCCGGTAACTGCTAGTATTGTTGACCGGAACGTGCTAGCACGGGGTTCTCAGGAAAAAGTGGTAGACAACATCACCCGCAAAGATCAGGAGGTAAACCCTGATCTGATTGTGCTTACCCCCACCTGCACCTCCAGTATCCTACAAGAAGACCTGGAAAATTTTGTAAACCGGGCTCAGATGGATGCTAAGGCTGATGTGATGTTGGCAGATGTCAACCACTACCGGGTCAATGAATTGCAAGCGGCTGACCGCACCCTAGATCAAATTATTCAGTTCTACCTCAACAAAGCCCGCAAGAAGGGTGAGTTGCCAGAGGGCAAAACCGCAAAGCCCTCGGTTAACATCATTGGTATTTCTACCCTTGGCTTCCACAATCAACACGATTGTACTGAACTCAAGCGGCTGATGGCTGATTTGGGCATTGAGGTTAACGAAGTCATCCCAGAGGGAGCTTCTGTCCACAACCTGAAAAATTTACCTCGGGCTTGGTTTAACCTGTTGCCTTATCGGGAAATTGGCTTGATGAGTGCCCGTTACCTGGAAGAAGAGTTCTCGATGCCCTATGTCGATATTGCTCCTCTGGGTGTGGTGGAAACTGCCCGTTGTATCCGTAAAATTCAGGAAATTGTCAATGGTCAAGGTGCTAATGTCGATTACGAAGAGTACATCAACAACCAAACCCTGTACGTTTCTCAAGCTGCCTGGTTCTCTCGCTCCATCGACTGCCAGAACTTGACGGGTAAGAAGGCTGTGGTTTTCGGAGATAATACCCACGCTGCGGCTATGACTAAGATTCTGGCACGGGAGATGGGTATTCATGTGGTGCTGGCTGGTACCTACTGCAAGTATGATGCGGACTGGTTCAAGGAGCAGGTGAGCGAATACTGTGATGAGATCCTGATCAGTGATGATAATGGTCAGATTGGGGATGCGATCGCACGAATTGAACCTGCTGCGATTTTCGGTACCCAAATGGAACGGCACGTTGGTAAGCGCTTGAATATTCCTTGTGGTGTGATTGCTGCTCCAATTCATATCCAAAACTTCCCCATCGGTTATCGCCCCTTCATGGGTTACGAAGGCACTAACCAAATTGCTGATTTGGTCTACAATTCCTTCACCTTGGGTATGGAAGACCACTTGTTGGAAATCTTTGGTGGTCATGATACCAAGGAAGTGATTACCAAGGGTATCTCTGCTGATTCTGACCTGAACTGGAGTAAGGACGCTAAAGCAGAACTGAATAAGGTGCCTGGTTTTGTTCGCGGTAAAGTGAAGCGCAATACTGAGAAGTTTGCTCGTGAGCGTGGCTTTAGTGAAATCACTCTTGAAGTGATGTATGCCGCTAAGGAAGCTGTAGGGGCTTGAGGTTAATACAGCTTTAACCTGAATCAGGGGAGATGGGGAGATGGCCAGATGGGGAGATGGCCAGATGGGAACCCACCCCTAGGGCGTGTCTTCAAACTCCGAGTACCCCCGTTTCCCTTAAAAAAGGGGGACTTTGAGTATGGCTCCCCCCTTAATAAGGGGGGCTGGGGGGGATCTAATATCTTGCGGAAAACTTTGAAAACACACCCTAACCCCTCCCAGGAGGGGAATATGGGGAGATGGGGAATCAGATCAGTTTTCCCGATTCCCGATTCCCGATTCCCGATTCCCGATTCCCGATTACCGATTACCGATTACCGATTCCCGATTCCCTACTCCCTACCGATTCGATTCCCGATTCCCGATTCCCGATTCCCGATTCTTTGTACCTCTTTCAAATTCTGTGACTCTATCGACGAAGATTGCGGTGATTGCTCCGAAAAAATTTAATTATTATTTACAAAAAACTTCAATAGCAAGACCCGCCTATTGCTTCTGGTGGGTCTTGATGATTTTGCCCAGCCATGCTCTATGGTGAGCAACCTTAACTCTTACAGGATTTACCCATTTTCCCATAAATCCCCCAAACTTAGGGGACTTTTTGAGTAGTACCCCCGCTTAATCCAGGCTGGTGATTTACTATTTTTGTTTATTGTAATACTTTTTCGTAAAAATTTTTATAAAAATAATTATTTAAATATTAAATTTAATAAATAAGATTTAAAGTGCTTTATATAATCGCTTAAGTTTAAAGACGTTGATTTAAACTAATTTAAAGGCTATATCCATAAAAAAGACCATGTATTTTATGGTGCAGTTCGTGAATAATGCAATAAGCGCCGAAAGCCAAGCAATCTACCGCTGGCTTTAGGGTCCCTCGCTGAATCACTGCCTGAGGTGCGACCCAAGGGCGATTTACTCGCCCTAGGAGGCGCGCACCTAAGATAAATCAAGCATAATTGCTGAAATTTGGCTTTCGGCTGGCTTAGGGGCAAAGACAACATAAGAATTTTTATCTGAAACAGGAGATAAGTAAAGGTGAAACTTTCAGTTTATGGAAAAGGTGGTATCGGTAAGTCCACAACTAGCTGTAATATCTCAGTTGCCCTAGCTAAGCGGGGTCGAAAGGTGCTGCAAATTGGCTGTGACCCGAAGCATGACAGCACATTCACTCTGACTGGTTTTCTGATTCCTACCATTATTGATACCCTTCAGGAAAAGGATTACCACTACGAAGATGTCTGGCCTGAAGATGTGATTTACAAGGGTTATGGTGGTGTTCATTGCGTAGAAGCTGGTGGTCCTCCGGCTGGTGCGGGTTGCGGTGGCTATGTGGTTGGTGAAACTGTAAAGCTGCTCAAGGAACTGAATGCTTTTGATGAGTACGATGTGATTCTGTTTGACGTTCTGGGTGATGTAGTCTGTGGTGGTTTTGCTGCTCCCCTGAACTATTCCAACTATTGCATGATTGTGACGGATAACGGTTTCGATGCGTTGTTCGCTGCTAACCGGATTGCTGCTTCTGTTCGTGAAAAAGCTCGCACTCACCCGCTGCGTCTGGCTGGTCTGATTGGCAACCGCACCTCTAAGCGCGACTTGATCGATAAGTATATCGAAGCTGTGCCGATGCCAGTGCTGGAAATTCTGCCACTAATTGAGGACATTCGTGTCTCTCGGGTTAAGGGCAAAACGATTTTTGAAATGGCAGAAACTGACCCTAGCCTGGAACCTGTTTGCCAATACTATCTCAACATTGCTGACCAAATTCTGGCACAGCCTGAGGGGGTTGTACCTCAAGATGCACCTGACCGGGAGTTGTTCTCTTTGCTGTCTGACTTCTACCTCAATCCTCAAACCCCAGCAGTGACTGAGGAAGAAGAATTAGACCTGATGATGGTGTAAGCAAAGGTTAGGAGGTTAGGAGGTTGTTCGCGTAGCGTGGCCAAAGGCCAAGGTTAGCAGGTTGAAAGAAAGGTTGAAGGTTGAAAGTTAGCAAGTTGAAAGAAAGGTTGAAAGTTAGCAGGTTGAAGGTTGAAAGTTAGCAAGTTGAAAGAAAGGTTGAAGGTTAGCAGGTTGAAAGTTAGCAGGTTGAAAGTTAGCAGCTTGAAGGTTAGCAGGTTGAAGGAAAAGTTGAAAGTTAGGAAGTTGTTCGCGTAGGGTGGCCGAAAGGCCAAGGTTGAAAGTTATAACAGTCAACCTTAACCCTTCAACAGTAAACAGTAAACCTGAAAACACTAAGCCTGAAAACCTTCAACAGTCAACCTTCAACCTTCAAGCCTGAAAACCTTCAACCTGCTAACCTTCAACCTAACCTTCAACCTAACCTTCAACCTTCAACCCTTCAACATTCAACCTTCAACATTCAACCTTCAACATTCAACCTTCAACCTTCAACCTTTAAAACCTTCAACCCTTCAACCTTTAAACCCTTAAAACCTTAGAGAGAGACCAGGAGAGGAGAATTTTAAATGACTGTTGCTGAAACCCCTCAAGCCCTAGATTTTGAGTGCGAAACTGGGAATTACCATACCTTTTGTCCGATTAGCTGCGTGGCATGGCTTTACCAAAAGATTGAAGATAGTTTCTTTTTGGTGATTGGTACTAAGACTTGTGGCTATTTCCTCCAAAATGCGATGGGGGTGATGATTTTTGCTGAGCCACGCTATGCTATGGCGGAGTTGGAAGAAGGGGATATTTCCGCTAAGCTCAATGATTACGAGGAACTGAAGCGGTTGTGTTTGCAGATTAAACGCGATCGCAATCCTAGTGTGATTGTCTGGATTGGTACCTGCACTACGGAAATTATCAAGATGGATTTGGAAGGCTTGGCTCCCAAGCTGGAATCTGAGATTGGTATTCCGATTGTGGTGGCTCGTGCTAATGGCTTAGACTATGCTTTCACCCAGGGTGAAGATACGGTCTTGGCGGCGATGGCTCACAAGTGTCCGAAGGAAGCACCCCAGGTGGAAGAGGAGAAACAAGAGCGGAATGCGATCGCAAAACTCCTCAACTTTGGACGCCAGAAAGAAGAGGTGGCTGCGGAAGAGTCAGACTATGCGGATCATCCACCCCTAGTCTTGTTTGGCTCCCTACCTGACCCGGTTGTGACTAACCTCACCCTAGAGTTGAAGAAGCAGGGGATTAAGGTGTCTGGTTGGTTGCCTGCTAAGCGTTATACCGAATTACCAGTAATAGAAGAAGGTTACTATGTTGCTGGGGTTAATCCTTTCCTAAGCCGTACTGCGACTACTCTGATGCGCCGCCGCAAGTGTAAGTTAATTGGCGCACCTTTCCCCATTGGTCCGGATGGCACTCGGGCTTGGATAGAGAAAATGTGTTCTGTGTTTGGTATTGAACCAAAAGGCTTGGCAGAACGGGAAGCTAAAATTTGGGAAAGCTTGGAGGATTATATCCAGCTGTTGCGTGGTAAGTCAGTATTTTTCATGGGGGATAACTTGCTGGAAGTTTCCTTAGCTCGTTTCCTGGTTCGTTGCGGTATGACTTGCCATGAAATCGGTATCCCTTACATGGATAAGCGTTATCAGAAAGCTGAGTTAGCTCTGTTAGAACAGACTTGCCACGAAATGGGTGTACCAACTCCCAAGATTATCGAGAAGCCAGACAATTTCAACCAGATTCAGCGGATTTATGACTTGAAGCCGGATTTGGTGATTACCGGTATGGCTCATGCTAATCCTTTGGAAGCACGAGGGATTAATACTAAGTGGTCCGTTGAGTTTACCTTTGCTCAAATGCACGGCTTTACTAATGCCCGAGATATTCTGGAATTGGCAACCCGTCCGTTACGTCGCAATAACAGTCTCAAGGATTTGGGTTGGGATAAGTTAGTGAAAGAAGAGGCTAAGGTGTAGCGCTTCTTAGTGGAGTAGGGAGTAGGGAGTAGGGAGTCGGGAATCGGGAATCGGGAAGAGGTTTTTTTAAGGTTAAAAATACCTTTTGATTCGGTTTAATTTCTCCTATCTTCCTATCTCCCTATTTCCCTATCTCCCCACCAATAAAACAAATTTTAGCTCGACGCCAGAAACAGCCCTGCCCTTTATTTTTAATTTTTTTTATAAAATAGGACTACATTCATAATATTCAATTGTCAGCATCAATATTCCATTATCGGAGTAGATAAAAAAATGGCAATTATTTTAGGAACCCTCAACGAAGATAATTTAGAAGGTCTCTCTGAAAACGACATCATTCAAGCTTTAGATGGAAACGATATTGTTCGAGGACGGGAAGGCAATGATCTTATCCAGGGAAATCTAGGTAATGATGTAATTTCTGGAGATCAGGGTGATGATGTAATCCAAGGAAATGAAGGGAATGATACACTCTTTGGTGGAGAAGGTGAGGATGTAATTCAAGGTGGCGCTGGGAATGACCGAATTTGGGGTGATAGTGGTAATGATGTCCTCCAAGGCGGTGCTGGGAATGATACTTTCCGAGACAGTGCCGGTGTTAATTATTTTGATGGTGGAGAAGGTCTTGATACCGTTGAATTTCAAGAGCTAATCAACTCTGGTATTAAGCTGAATCTGGTTGAAGGCACTGCTAGTTACACCGATGATCAAAGTCAGGAAGTAACACAAACTTTAATTAGTATTGAAAGAGCAGTAGGTACTAATTTTAATGACGAACTGATCGGTAACGAGGCTGACAACAGTTTCTCCGGTTTAGAGGGTGATGACAAATATGTCGGTGGCGCAGGAAATGACGTTTTCCGAGACAGTGCCGGTGTTAACTATTTTGACGGTGGAGAAGGTCTTGATACCGTTGACTTTCAAAATCTAATCAACTCTGGTATTAAGCTGAATCTGGCTGAAGGCACTGCTAGTTACACCGATGAGCAAGATCAGGAAGTAGCACAAACTTTAATTAGTATCGAAAGAGCCGTAGGTACTAATTTTAATGACGAACTCACTGGTAACGAAGTTGACAACACTTTCTTGGGTTTAGAGGGTGATGACAAATATGTCGGTGGTGCAGGAAATGATACTTTCCAAGACAGTGGCGGTGTTAACTATTTTGACGGTGGAGAAGGTCGTGATACCGTTGACTTTTTCGAGTTTGATTTTGGGGTTCAAGTTAATATCGTCGAGGGTACTGCTATCTCTACCGATAGTAACGATCAAGAAATTATCCAAACCTTAATTAGTATCGAAAACGTACTTGGTACTAATTTTGATGATGAACTGATCGGTAACGGCCAAGGCAACACTTTCTTAGGTTACAACGGTAATGACAAATTTATTGGTGGCGCAGGAAATGACGTTTTCCGAGACAGTGCCGGTGTTAACTATTTTGACGGTGGAGAAGGTCTTGATACCGTTGACTTTCGAAATCTAATCAACTCTGGTATTAAGCTCAATTTGGCTGAAGGCACTGGTAGTTACACCGATGAGCAAGATCAGGAAGTAGCACAAACTTTAATTAGTATCGAAAGGGTATTTGGTACTAATTTTAATGACGAACTCACTGGTAACGAGGTTGACAACACTTTCTTGGGTTTAGAGGGTGATGACAAATATGTCGGTGGTGCAGGAAATGATACTTTCCAAGACAGTGGCGGTGTTAACTATTTTGACGGTGGAGAAGGTCGTGATACCGTTGACTTTTTCGAGTTTGATTTTGGGGTTCAAGTTAATATCGTCGAGGGTACTGCTATCTCTACCGATAGTAACGATCAAGAAATTATCCAAACCTTAATTAGTATCGAAAACGTACTTGGTACTAATTTTGATGATGAACTGATCGGTAACGGCCAAGGCAACACTTTCTTAGGTTACAACGGTAATGACAAATTTATTGGTGGCGCAGGAAATGACGTTTTCCGAGACAGTGCCGGTGTTAACTATTTTGACGGTGGAGAAGGTCTTGATACCGTTGACTTTCGAAATCTAATCAACTCTGGTATTAAGCTCAATTTGGCTGAAGGCACTGGTAGTTACACCGATGAGCAAGATCAGGAAGTAGCACAAACTTTAATTAGTATCGAAAGGGTATTTGGTACTAATTTTAATGACGAACTCACTGGTAACGAGGTTGACAACACTTTCTTGGGTTTAGAGGGTGATGACAAATATGTCGGTGGTGCAGGAAATGATACTTTCCAAGACAGTGGCGGTGTTAACTATTTTGACGGTGGAGAAGGTCGTGATACCGTTGACTTTCAAAATCTAATCAACTCTGGTATTAAGCTCAATTTGGCTGAAGGCACTGGTAGTTACACCGATGAGCAAGATCAGGAAGTAGCACAAACTTTAATTAGTATTGAAAGAGCCGTAGGTACTAATTTTAATGACGAACTGATCGGTAACGGGGAAGACAACATTTTATTGGGTTTAGACGGTGATGACACCATAACTGGCGGTGCTGGAAATGACGTAATCAAAACTGGTGACGGAAACAATACTATTGATTCTGGTTCCGGTGTAGACACCATCGAGCTTGGTAATGGTAACAACACCATTGCCCTTGAAGAAGGTGAAGGACATGACAAAGTGATAAATTTCCAACTGGGGTTAACTCGCTTTGGGGTTAGTGATGCTAGCACCCTTACCTTTGAGCAGTCTAATGGCAGTGTGAATATCATAGCTGCTGATGGTGACCTTCTCGCCAATGTAGAGGGAGTTGAGGTTAGTACCTTTACTGATAATCTCTCCACCATCTTTTTCTAATACCCCTCGCTTCCGGGTGTTGCTTAAAAATCGAATGATTTGAAGAGTTTTCTGGAACGGGCATCTGGCTGTGGAACGGGCATCTTGCCCGTTTCATTTCCAGGCGGGCAGGATGCCCACTCCACTGATATTGATTCTCTGCCTCTAATTCTCTGTTCCCTATTCCCAGATCCGCTGTTCCGGACTTCTGAAAGAAGTCAATTCACCAATTTTCGTCATTCGCATCAAAACTATACTGGTACTCCTGCTCAGCTGCTACCTTGGGATCAGCTGTTAAGGTGAATCTACATGAATGTCTATCAGCGGAAGATTTATGCTTTAATGCATCATAAGCATAAATACAAAGGGAGTAATAGTATCTTCCGCACATTACACTGTTGCAAAGACAATCTAGATCAGCTGCAAAACTGGTGGCAGCAACTAGTAGACCAGCAGGAGCAAAGTCAGGTGCTGCCGAATGCGATCGCTAGTTCCTCTGACCGGGTTAATCTAGGCGCAGCGTTTAACACAAAAAGTGATACTTGTCAAGTTAAGCATCCGATCAGCGGTCAACAGCACCAGATAGACTCTTTTAATCAACAAGAAATACCCAATCTCGGGGATATTGCTAAAGAACGGGATGGGAAAAAAGTGTTTTGGTGGCTCTGGCGGTTCTATCCAGAAATTAGAGCCAAGCAATCTCGTCATGGCTTACTGGTGCCAACTCATAAAATCCGGCGTTGCTGATCTAAAGAATGCTGGCTCTCCTAGACTGATTATAGTAAATGAGTAGTTTAAATGAGCGATTACCCCTGAAATAGCAAGGGATTCAATAAACTAAAAATACATTGTCTTGATCCCAAGCGCGAGTGGGGGGAACCACGGCAGTTGCTCATGGGGGGAACCCCCACAGGTCGGCACTGCCTCCCCAAGACCGCTTAGGTGCGCTTTTATTAAAATTGCATTTTTAAATTACTCAAACCCTTTATTAATAAGGGCTATAGCGATTATTTTATACTAATTTATCATAGCCACTCTAGGAGAGCCAAAAAATCTCCCTTTCTGGTTAAACCATTTCGTTATTCAGCAACGCCAACTTTTTCAATGCTTTCCAATTCTTGCAACAGATATAACAACTTAGTTCGCTGCCTTTGAGTTTTTCCACTAGTGGTTGTGGGAATGCTATTTAACTGTAGCAGTACAGTATCGTGTACCCTCAGTTGGTAATGGTCATAGACAGAAGCCTTAACCGTTTCTTTAATTTGATTGGCATAGTCATGGATTTGCCGCCGAAATTTGTGATTTACTTCACTAACCACCACCAGTTTTTGAGAAACAATACTAGGAACTGAGAATACAGCACAATTGACCTCCTGTAAGGCAGGATGAGAGAGTTTGACTACTTCTTCAATATCTTGGGGATAGTAGTTTTTTCCCTCGATGACAATTAAGTCTTTGAGCCGACCTGTAATATAAAGGTGGTTTTGGGAATCAATAAATCCTAAATCTCCTGTCCGTAAAAATCGCAATCCATCATAAAAAATAAAAGTTTCTTGGTTTTTTTGAGGCTTTTGCCAATAGCCAACCGTAACACTCTCTCCGGCAATCCATACTTCCCCGATATGATGGGAAGGGCATTCCTTTAAGGTTTGCGGATTAATAATGCGCAAGGACAGTTCTGGCATGACCTGACCGTTGCTAACCACTGTACGGACGCTACCTGTCTTTGGAGACGCATCGGCATCTAAAACTTCATCTGTGTGACAAGGAATAGTTAAAGCCGTAGGTTCTTCAGATTTAGAAGCCCCGCTAACGATTAAAGTTGCCTCTGCTAAACCATAACAGGGCAAAAAAGCAGTTTTTTTAAAGCCGTAGGGGGAAAAGGTAGCACTAAACTTTTCGAGGGTATCTAACTTGATATGTTCTGATCCATTATAGGCAACATCCCACGATGAGAGCGATAGCCCTTCTAAGGAATCTGGGTCAATTCTTTTGACACACATCTCGTAAGCAAAATTGGGTCCCCCTGTCGTTGTGATCTTTTTGTCTGAAATTGTTTTCAGCCAAAGTTTTGGTCGTTGAAGAAAAGTCCCTGGAGACATTAAATAACAAGGAAAGCCCACATATAAAGGCTGAAAGACATTGCCAATTAAGCCCATATCATGAAAAAGGGGAACCCAACCTAACCCGATACTGGCACTGCTTTGACCGAAGGTTTGTTGAATCATTTTCTGGTTAGCCATAATATTCCCATGACTTACCATCACACCTTTGGGAAAAGAGGTAGAGCCAGAAGTATATTGCAAAAAAGCAATGTTGTTACCTTGGCGGTCAACGGGAGCAGTTAAAGAGTCTAAAGCGTCTAGGGAGGGGAAAGTCTCGATTTGAGGGGATACTTCCAAATCCTCTTTCTCAAACAAGTCTCGAACCCTTGACTCAGTAATAACTAGACGGGCATCGCAATCCTTAAAAATCCGTTGATAGTGATCACAGTTACGCTTACGGGTGGGAGAACTGAGGGGAACGGGAATACGGTCGAGATATAGACAACTGAAAAATGTAATCACAAATTCAGGACTAGTGGGCAACTGAATCACTATGTGATCTCCCCTGACAGTTTTTTCAGTGAGCCATTGTCCTAACCGTTGGACTGCTTCTAATAAACTGGCATAAGTTAAAGACGCATATTCCCGACCTCGGTTATCAAGAAAATAATAGAGGGTTTGATTTGGTTGATATTCTGCTCCCAAAAGCAGTTTGTCAATCAAATTATTTAACTGGGGAGAAGTCATTGGTTTTTATTCTGAGAGTGAGTTGGACAAATTCTGAATCTCAGTGGATTAACAAAGTCAGGAGTAATGAAAAGTAACAGGTAGATAAGTTAAGGTTCGGGTAATAAATCCCTCCTGATTCCAGCGATAGTCAGAAGAAGTCAATTCGATCTGCTTTACCCTTTGGCGAAGGTAATCAAACAAAAGCTTCCCTTCGAGTCGTGCAATCCCCTGTCCCAAGCAATTATGCATTCCATGGCCAAAGGCAATTTGAGAGGTAGCATCTCGGATAATATTAAAAGCATCAGGATTAGGAAAATGTTCTTCATCTCGGTTAGCAGAGGCAAGACAAAGCAGCATTTTGTCCCCTTTTTTAATCGTCTGGGAGCCAACTTGCAGGTCGCTGATGGCTAAGCGTACCGTTTGTTGTAAAGGTGGGTCGAAACGGAGAATTTCATCAATTGCTTGTTTGCTAGTAGCTTGTCCATCTCGGAGAATTTGCCACTGATCGGGATGCTTGGCAAAGGCTAAAATTCCATTGGTGAGCAATCCCTTAGAGGTTTCATGTCCAGCAACAAAGGTCATGACACAGGCAATTCCTAGCTCACTATCAGAAAGTCTATCTTCTCCAACTCTGGCTTGAATTAATTTGCTGATAATATCTTCTCCTAAATGGTTTTTACGGGAATCAATTACCTCTTGAAAAAGCGTTAAACACAATTGTAAATCTTGCTCAATGCGACGGATACGCATTTTGGTTAACAAACTCGGTTCTAAAATAGACCGAACCCGATGAATATATTGATCGACTGTCTTGATATATTCATTGGGAATACCAAGTATATGAGCAAGGGTATACAGGGGAATTTGATGGGCAATCTCCGCAAAATCAAACTCTTCTGTGCCGATTTTAAGCCCAATAAAATTATCAATTAATTTCTGAATATGACTAGTATAAGCTTGAATCGTACTACTGTTGAAAGCTTGTCCGACTAACCGACGTAAGCGTATATGGTCGGGGGGATCGGTAAAGACAATTGCTTTCTTGCCCAATTCCACTAAACCAGGAATATTACCCACCTTTTGTTGCGTCACATATTGGGGAATGAAACTAACGCTAACAGCATCAGAATCTATCACTTGGATAATATCTTGATATTTAGTGAGTATCCACATATCCAAGGCATGGTGAATCGGCTTGTGTTGGCGCAAGAGGTGATAAGTTGTATAGGGGTCTTCTCGGAAACCGGGGGCAAAGGGATTAAATTTGATGGCAGATTTAGATACAGCAATCATGGTCAAAAAAAAACTCCTTGCGAGTAGTAAGGTATAGCAAATACTAGAAGTCTGTTAAGATAATTTGTACTATGAAAAATACCTTTACAGCCTTCTAGAGAATGCCTTATTTAGCTAAGGATTGCATTTCTAAGCGCAGTAGTAATATTTGTCCGAAATAAAAACCTGCAACAACTAATTTGAGATATTGTTCGTATTTACGATATATTTTTTCTCCAAACCCCTCGATGATTAGGGATTTTTGACGGCGGAGATTATTTAACCACAGGTCACAAGTCTTGCCATATTGAAGGCGATCATTGCGGTAGGTTTTAATCTCAAATAGCCTGTCGGCAGCGATTAAAATTTCACCAGGGCGGGGTAACTCAGAATCAGGGAAAATCTCATTTTGGGTAAACCAATTTTTTTCTTCGGCACTTAACGAACCATATGTGATCGTTTGTAACGATAATTTACCTTTGGGTTTTAGCCACTGTTGACATTGACCAAAAAACTCACGATAAACACTTATTTTTTCCTCTGAGGTAGTCTCTGGTTTGGCAAAATGTTCAAAAGCACCAATTGAGACGATCGCATCGTAAGTAGTCATTGGCTGGTGAACAATCCAGCTTTCCTCGTAGACTTTGATATTGTCTAGTCCTAATGAGCAGATCTGCTCATATTGATTGTGGCTCAAGGTCAATCCCACAGCCTGACGATCAGGATAGCCGTTAACATAACGGCGCATTAAAGCTCCCCAGCCACATCCAATATCTAGTAATCTTTTGCCAGTTGTTGCTCCTGAAGTTTCCAAATGCCAATCAATTTTTTTCTGTTGTGACTGTTCTAGGTTGTCATCCATTGCGGGATTATCCCAAAAACCACAGGAGTAAGTTAGGCTGGAATCTAACCACAAAGAGTAAAATTCATTACTAACATCATAGTGGTGTTGGATAGCAGCAGCATTTCCGCCCCGTGTAGTTAAGCCTTGTACTAAATTAGACACTTTCAGAAACCTCTTGTTCTAAAACTTTCTCCTTTTTGACCATTTCCGCTATATGGATAGAAAGTTCACCAATAGTGTTGAATTCAAAAAACAGAGAAGGACTTAGTTCAAGGGACAACCATTCTTCTAAATCACCAATCAAAAAAACTGCCATCGAAGAATTAAGTCCAAACTGTTCAAATTCCTGTTTTTCATTAATTTCATATGGGTCTAATTCGAGAATTTCGGCTAGATATTTTTTTATCCATTCGCTGATTTGTGATTCAGTTTTCATGATGTCTCCTTAATTTAAAGTTACAACTAATTTTTAAATCTATGAGTTAAGTTATCGAATTTTAATTTTTTCTGAACTTGGAACTTTAACATCCCAAGCCAAATGTAAAGCTTCCATTAACTGAATAAACCAGTATCCTGGATCTAAGCGATACCATTCCAAACCAAAAGAAGCCGAACCAGGAAAAGCATGGTGATTGTTGTGCCACGACTCGCCAAAGGTCAATAGGGCAGCTGCTCCAAAATTGTGGCTATGTTCTTCAGTATCAAAACGACGCATCCCGAAGCAATGCAGGAAAGAATTAATAGACCAGATAGTATGACCTGCCCAAAATATTCTAACAGCACCTCCCCATAAAAATCCTGAGATCGCACCTTCTAGACTCCGATGATACATTCCCCCTAAGAGTGCAGGGATAACTAACCCAAGTATAACCAACACATAATAGTAGCGATCAATCTTGACAACGGTTTTGTTTTTTATTAAATCAGGGGCATAGTGAACAACACTGGGATATTCATGTTTGTACATCCAATTAAAGTGGGAGTGGATTAAACCTTGAAGACGCGCAGGCCAATTACTGCCGTGAAGATTGGGTGAATGAGGATCGCCAAGTTTGTCACTTAGTTCATGGTGGCGGCGATGCAAAATAACCCACGATATGACACCTCCTTGCCCTGCCATTGACCCCCAAATCATTAGCATAATTTGGAGTGCATTATGAGCTTTATAGGAACGGTGGGTAAATAAGCGGTGATAACCAGAGGATATCCCCAAGCCATTGATTAACCAAAAGAGAGCAAATAGGAATATTTCAAACCAGCCAAATGGAAGATATGGAATTGAAAGTAAAGCAATTATTGTTAGTCCAAATGGTAAAATTTGAAAAAAAATAAAATGCTTTCTTTGCAGCCCATGCAAGAAGGGGCTATTAATCGTCTTTTTTCGTTTCGTTGTGTCTATTAAAATCGACTCTACATCTGCTAATTCACTATTCATAATTTTCAATATATATATTTCAGTATAATTGTAATATTTGATTTAACTTAGTCAAGACATTTCGATTGTAGCCGAATAATCAGGGTAAGCGCAAGAATCAATCAGCCAGGGCTTATTGAGAAAAAAACCGCGTCATTCTCAACAAATAAACTCTATTGCGAGTAAAGTTATACGAGATTATAGGGGTTTCGAGCGACGATCAACCGATATCCAGCCAATGCAAATTATGAGTCATTTTTTCTTGCGCTTACCCTGATCTACTTTGGTATAAATTATAACTTAAAAAAATATGATTAAACCAAATTTTATTAAAATTGGAAAAAATCGAGGTAAAAATAAGTACATTTGTTCTACTAAATCCCTGAACTTTCAACGTATTTTGAGCAATAAAGAATAAACCGTTGCGAACGCGCCCCGCGTCGGCGAAGCCGAATTGCCATTAGAATTTTTCAGATTTCTCAAATCACATTCTCAATCATCTCGGGCTTATTAATAATTAAAGCCGCTTATTGACATCTATCCAGCAGATTGCCGTTTTGTAGTACTATCAAATAAATTTGATCTGTAGTTTTTGAGACTATTTTATATGAGTTTACTCTAAAAAAAATGCCTTATTTATTAGGCTGAATAAAAGCTCGTTTTGTAAAGGAAGAAGGAAGCTTCGGAGCAGGGACTGAGGCCGTAGGCCACGCTTTCGCCAAAGCCGACGCTGCGCGAACGCGCCCCGCGTGGCCTACGGCCAAACGCGAACGGAGGAGTGGAAAGAGCCCGTATTAAAAAAAATTGTTAGTTAAATACCAGAAGTTTCCTTATACAGTAAGCTTGATGAGTTTTTTAACTGTAAATTTAGCATAAAAGGTATTGAAGAACCATTATTCGTTATCCCAACATAGGGACGTTGCACAGCACTGACCCAACTGAGATCGAACGGGTTTTGGGAACAGTGCCCGAATTTGCCACTCCCCTCCAAGAAGTGTGCGCTTTGATGGCCAAACTCAAGGGAGAAATCTATGGTGACCCGAATGCCATCGCAACGGATTTACAGTGGCTACAGGACAATGGGCTAATTAACAGCAATGATCACAATCGTGAGCTAATCCTGCCCATAGTACAGAATCCCCATCTACTCACCCATGCCTATTCCGACATAGAACCCTTTCAGCGTCTGATCAAGACAATTCGGTTTATCTTGCATCATCCTTTTTTGCCAAAATCCGGAAATAGTAGCCTCAAAACCTTGACAAATGCCCTCCAAGAAAATGGTGTAATCATTGGCAATGGCATCGATACCCTGCG
>NZ_JAAHHE010000709.1:0-2138 GCF_010692525.1 Moorena sp. SIO3B2 | reverse complement strand
TACAGGTTAAATTTGAACAAAGATAGTCATAAAACTGGGCATAATGTTCTAACCACCAAAAGGCGGACCAGGCAAAAACTATCTTCTTTGCTCCGGCCTCACGTAATCGCTCTAATTCCTGAATGGCGACTTCATCATTTGTAGGATATCCCCAGTATTTTCCTTCTTTCTCAAGAAAAGGGATAGGATGGCGAAAGGAAGTGACTTCCATTCCCCAAATAGCATCATCCACAAGCACAAATGGTTCTCTTTCCGGAATGAGTTCATCGATTTTTTGAACAGCACGATTAAGTCTGTACCACCATGAATTGGCGAGCCAATCACTTAAATCTACAGATATTCCCATATCCTTACAAAACTGGCTTAGAATCGGGAAGTAATGATTACAAAATCTCAGCTGAAATTTAAGTTTTTCATCAAAACTCATGGTTTGCCAATAGTTTTTTACATGTATTCGATAGTAACTTTGGGGACTTTTTATTGTTTTAATAAGACCAAAAAAAGGAGCTGCTTCAAAAAGATAATTGTCGGCTGCCAATCGAAGTTTATCTTGATCCATAGGGAGGATTTTATTCAGAAATGTCCTAGACCAGGCATTACCACTGGTAGGAGGCCAAACATAGTTTGTTGGGCCTTGTTTTATTACGGCTTCACGCAAATTACCCTCTGGCATAGAACTTACTTTATCTGGTTTAGTTCGATTTTGAAGTCTGCCTTGTGCATCAATGATGGATAAGGGCCATTGGACCTTAACTACCTCAGGATCTTCAAAAAAGGGAAGAGCATTCTCGACAGCCGTCGGCAATAGCATATCATCAGCATCTAAAAAAATGATTACGTCTCCACGGCTTTGGGCAAACCCCGAATTGAAAGCAGAAGCTTGCCCTTGATTGTTTTGAAATACTGGAGTGACATACTCTCCGTAAGAAGAAATTATTTCACGAGAGTTATCGGTCGAACCATCATCTACGACTACAACTTCTGTGTTGCCGAAGCTTTGATTCAAGGCACTGTCGATGCACTGTCTCAGAAAGCGACCATAATTATAGTTATTAATAACGATACTTGCCAACAATGGTTTACTCATAGTTTTCTTCCTAAACCAGTGATTCATAAAGTGCTAAATAGTCATCTACCATCCGCTTAACGCTAAACCGCTGCATGGCGTGTTCTCTGACAGTACGGCGATCTAGGGACATGGCGCGGGATATTAGGGGGATCAATTCCTCCACTGACTCTGCATAAAAGCCAGTTTTGCCTAAGTCAATCACTTCAGCCACCGAGCCTTTTCGGCAAGCGATCACAGGTGTCCCACAAGCCATCGCTTCAATCATCACTATCCCAAAGGGTTCAGGCCATTGAATAGGGAAAAGAAATGCAGCCGCATTTTTGAGGAGATCCACTTTTTGGTCGTGATTTACGGGACCAAGATAAATAACATTGTCACCATCAATCAAGGGCTTAATGTTATCCACAAAGTATTGATTTTCATCGGCATTCATGGGTTCACCGGCTAGGACGATCGGCAAACCGACTTCTTTAGCAATCTGGATAGCACCCAGCGGATTCTTATTTGACGACATTCGTCCTAAGAAAGCCAGATATTTTCCAGATTGTATCGAGAGTTCAAAACGGTCAAAGTCACAGGCGTTATAGATGACTCGAATATTTTTGCGATTTTCAGGAGGAATGGTTGCTATCTGATCGTAGCTGCGAAATGTAACATTCACATCAGGATAGCGACTTAATACCCATCGATCGTCTACTGTCACTGCGGACCCAACTGAGTAAAGGATTGGGGTTTTAGAAAGCGCCATAAAGGGAATCCAAGCACACCCAAGGTGACAATGAATGAGATCGAAAGAATTCCCCTCTCGAATCGCCGAGCTAAGGCTAGCATTGACGTAATATTCGTATTGATAGGCTTCACCTTTTCCCATTGTATTGACTAAGTTGGATTCACAAATAGGTCGCAGCTTTGCACTGGTTTGAGAATCTCCCGTAGCAAATAGAGTTACGTCGTGACCACGACTCACAAGCTCCTCTGTGAGCAAATGCACTATCAGTTCTGTCCCCCCGTAGGTAGAGGGGGGAACGCTAGTCCACAGCGGTGCAACTTGAGCAATGCGCATAATTTT
>NZ_JAAHHE010000708.1:0-2149 GCF_010692525.1 Moorena sp. SIO3B2 | reverse complement strand
CAACCCAAAACTTCAGCAATTTCTAACTGTGTTTTTCCACTATTCAACAACAGCAAAATTAAAATACGTTCTCTAATATTTCCATTTTCTTCTATTTTTAAGGCTTTTTGAAGTATTGTTTTTTGCTCTTGTGTCAGATAATTTTTTGCTGGCATATTGGGAGCATCCCATTTTGGAAAAAAGACAGGAATAGGTACTCATTTAATTCGCGATTAATAATCGCGAATTAAATGAGTAGAGAACTGGACTACATGTACCCTGGCATAATAGAGAGGTAGATGTTCATACCCTTTGATCATGACCAGAGCCGAACAGGAAGAACTGGAAGCTTGTTTAAAACGAGCCAGTGAGATCCTTTATAACAATACTGACACGGATAGTTTGGAAAACCTAGCAGATATCGAAATGGCAGTTAGAGAGCAGGTTCTAGAACATGTCAGTCCCAAAATTGCCCTTTTTTTATCACCAAAAAGACCCAAACCCGACGAGGAAAAACCCGAACCCTAAAAAGCTGCTTGGGAAAACTGAAGATTACGAAAAAACAAGCAGATGCTTTAGGGATAGAAGCCTATACACGCCATAGTCCTCTGCTGGAAAAATGCTGTCTCCTCTTAAGTGCCAATGAATCTTATCAAAATGCAGAGAGTGACTTGTATCTGTTAACTGGGCTAAAAGTCGGTCACTCCACTCATCATCGCAAAGTGAACCAAATTGACCTACCACTTCCTGATCTAAAACTTGAGTTATCCGAGATAAGTGTTGATGGGGGAAAAATTCGTCTGAGGACAAAAGCTTTAGGAGAACCGAGTTTTTGGCAAGAATACAAAACAGCCCGTTTACAAGCGATGCAGCGCGGTCTTGGGGGTTCCCCCCATGAGCGACTGCATCAAGACAGGGATTTATTACGGAGCCTTCTTTCAAGATAACCTATCTTTAACGGATTGGATAAATAGTCAAAGATTAACCTCGCCCTTGTACTGCTTAGGAGATGGACATGATGGAATCTGGAACATATTTGCTGAAATTGGAGAGACTAAGGATAGGATTGAAATCTTGGACTGGTATCACCTAACCGAAAACCTGCATAAAATAGAAACGAAAAAATCCATCAAAGAACAGTTAGAGGCTTACTTGTGGATGGGACAGGTATCCGAGGCTCGGAAGTTGTTGAAGTCGGTTCAGCCCGTGGGAGGAACGAACTTTCTTAACTATCTTAACAAGCACCGTCAAAGGTTAATCAATTATCAATGGTTTCAACGGGAACAAATTTGTTCAATTGGCAGCGGAGCTGTGGAATCAGCCGTCAAACAAATAAGCCACCGTGTTAAACTAACTGGAGCCCAGTGGCTAAGAGAAAATGTGGCTAATATCTTACAACTTCGTTGTGCTTATTTAAACGGTCAGCTAGCTATTTAAGCACTTAAAAATCCTTGGGAGTCCAATTCGCGAGTTATAATCGCGAATATATTTTGATGGAGATTTAGATCAATGGGCAGAAGAGTTTCCAGTAAGTCACCACAAGATAAACTAGAGAGAATAACTCGTTTACAGACGGCAATTGCTAGTCTCGAAACCTACAAAAATTTCTTCGAGGGTCAAGGAGAACTCGCCCCGTCAGGTGTCTGGGTAGCGCGTTATCAAGTTCGACAGCCCCAAAAAGCCTACTGGTATTACAAATTACAAGCCAGTTCACCCTCCTTCACAACCACAGGTAAAGCGCCCAAGTTAAGTAAATATAAGCATTTGGGGAAGGCTGGAAGTGAAGCCCATGTTGCCGGGGTGATGGCTGTAGCGAGAAGAACCATAGTTTCCGAATTACAAAAAACGATTGATTCTCTTAAAAATAGCTTATTAGATATTTCTTTCGACTCCGAGCTTAAAGATATCTAAGTCGGGATATTATTCGCGATTATAAATCGCGAATAAATTGTCTCTTTTTTCCAAAATGGGATGCTCCCGGCATATTTCCTATTATTGGGTTATTTATTAATTTTTATTATACCAATTTAAATGCCGAACAGCTTATAGCACTACGCATTAAGGTTAGGACATTTATAAAAGCAGCAAAAGCTATTATAATCAGCTATTGCTAGCATGCTAGCATGCTAGCATGCCTGGCACGTAGCGCTATACCTCTGCTGCGATGGGA
>NZ_JAAHHE010000707.1:0-2155 GCF_010692525.1 Moorena sp. SIO3B2 | reverse complement strand
GGTGCGGCTCGTTCTTACTAGGAGCCTCTAGAAACTAGAGGGGTATGAGTAAGGGGAATCGTGAGGGTAACACCCTCAAAAGATTTCTAACTATCTATTGGATGGCGGTGAAAACCCGCCCCTTGAAGAGATAAGTGACTCCCTATCTGGCCACACCGAGCAGGGCGACATCCCTACAGAGTGAAGCTGGCACCAGGGCGCAATCAGTTGAAAAGAAGCAGGTAACAACACTGGCGCTAAAGGGGAGGTGACATGGTTAAACAAGTCCTAGAAAAATGTCCTACCAGCCTACCATAACCTGAAAAACCAATATGGAATGTATCCTCTACTCTCACAGCGTCTTCTCCAGAATAGCTGTAATCTCCGAGAGGAGGATGGGCAAATTGGACTGACCTAAATCACCACAACAATCTAATAGATGGAACGAGTAAAAACGGCAGCAACACGAGGTCTAAGGAACGGTCGAAACCCTAGTAAGTTATGTCAAACTTAATCCCTCCTGCCGGGTAGGATGTGACCGAAAACTGGTCACGGGTATCAAGTATATAGACTTTGGAGAAGAGCATGGGTAGACACAGCAAAAAAGCTAGTGACCTTTGGAAAGGGCAACAGTGGAAGAAACTTCGCCAAAACCTTTTTCGCCTACAAAGACGTTTATATAAAGCAGTTCAAGCTGGAAACCTGAGAAAAGCCAGGTCTCTACAGAAACTGATAATGAAATCCCGCTCAGCACAACTACTGGCCATCCGTCAAGTAACACAGCTCAACAAGGGTAAGAAAACCCCCGGCATTGATGGTAAGTCATCCCTCACATACCGGCAGAGATTAGAGCTACTTGAGCTATTGAACCAATATGGCTCCGACTGGAAACATACTGGACTACGGGAAGTCCCGATAGCCAAGAAGAACGGGAAAACGCGAATGCTGAAAATCCCGACAATCGCTGATAGAGCATGGCAATGTCTAGTGAAATACGCCCTAGAACCTGCACACGAAGCTACCTTTCACGCCCGGAGTTACGGGTTTAGGACTGGACGAAGTGCGCACGATGCCCAAAAACACGTGTTCAATAACCTGAACTCAAGTTGCAACGGCATCACAAAAAGGGTCATAGAACTAGACATCAAAAAGTGTTTTGACCGCATATCACACAGCTCCATAATGGATAGACTGTTAGCACCGGCATCCATAAAACAGGGGATTTTTAGATGTTTAAAAGCGGGCGTCAGTCCGGAATTCACGGAGCAAGGAACACCCCAAGGAGGTGTGGTCAGCCCACTCTTAGCCAACGTGGCACTAAATGGAATTGAAAGCCTACACCAATCAATCCGCTACGCGGATGACATGGTAATATTCCTGAAACCTAACGAAGACGCTCAAAAGGTGTTAAAAAAGGTCAAGGAATTCTTAACTGAACGCGGAATGGAAATCAGCGAAGAAAAGACCAAAATAACTCACTCGACAGACGGTTTTGACTTCCTGGGCTGGAACTTCCGAGTCCAGAAAAATGGAAAGTTCCGAAGTATTCCCTCAGCGGAAAACCTAAGAACCATCAAAAAGAAGATTAAAGCCGTGGCCAACAGCTCGAACTATGGTGCAAAAATAAAGGCTGAAAAATTAGCTCCCATAATAAGGGGCTGGAGAAATTACCACCGGAATTGCAAGATGGACGGCTCCCGAAACTCTCTGTGGTTCACTGCAAAGAGAACAGAAGAGAAATTCAGAAAAGAGAAGAAAATCAATCGATACGAATCCGAAAGATTAGTAAAGAAAGCATTCCCGGCGGTGAAATATAAGGAAAACAAGCATATTAAAGTCAGGGGCACCAAGTCCCCCTATGACGGAGACTTGGTGTACTGGAGCCAAAGGAACTCTGGACTCTACGATAATGCTACTTCCAAAGCCTTGAAGAAGCAAAACCATTGCTGTGGACATTGTGGTCACAAGTTAATAGGCAACGAATCTGTACACCTTCATCACCTAGATGGAAACCACGACAATTGGAAACCAAAGAATTTAATGGCGGTTCACCAGAGCTGCCACCAATACATACACAGCAGCCAAAAAGATACTTAGGAGCCGTATGCAACGAAAGTCGCACGTACGGATTTGTAGGAGAGATGCTCCCCTTAATAGGGGACATCGACTCTAACAA
>NZ_JAAHHE010000706.1:0-2155 GCF_010692525.1 Moorena sp. SIO3B2 | reverse complement strand
GTAGATAGTCTTGTGTATTCTCCATGTTAAAAAGGGAGTCGGGAGTCGGGAGTCGGGAGTCGGGAATCGGGAATCGGGAGTCGGGAGTGAAAAAAATCCTAATTAAAGTAGGGTGGGCAAACTAATCTATAGCGTTTATAGGACTCATGAGGTACAAATGGATCCCCCTAAATCCCCCTTAAAAAGGGGGACTTTGAGGTTAATTATTGTACCTCATACATGCAATTAACGCTATAATCATTAATACTCATTCTAAACCAAGGTTTTTTGCCCACCCTACAACCTAAATTCTTAGAGGTTGTCTGAGAAGTCTCATTTGCTACATCTAAGCCCCCTAAATCCCCCGAGCGAGCAATCCCTCGCTCGGGGGACTTTTAGCAGCAAATTGATTCTTGTTCCCCCCAAGCGAGCAATCCCTCGCTTGGGGGGCTAGGGCGTGTTTTCAAACTCGGAGATCCCCCTAAATCCCCCTTAAAAAAGGGGGACTTTGAGTATGGCTCCCCCCAAGCGAGCAATCCCTCGCTTGGGGGGCTGGGGGGGATCATAATCTTGCGGAAAACTTTGAAAACACGCCCTAGGGGGGCAAAATTCAGTATAAAAAAACTTTTCAGATATCCTCTTAATTCTTAATTCTTCATTCTTAATTCTTAATTCTTCATTCTCCATTCTTAATTCTTCATTCTTAATTCTTCATTCTAAATTCTCAATTCTCAATTCTTCATTCTCAATTCTTCATCGGTCTCCAATTCCCCGAAACAATAAAACTCGCCCAATAATAAGGATGCTGATATGTCTCATCTTTCAACATGTCCAGTTGGGTCTGCCGCAGAGCCTCGGTGCGCCCCATGTTATCGTCTAGCAAGCGCTGATAGTAAGCCAGCATCAGCTCTTTGGTGGCTTTATCCTCTACCTTGCGCAAACTGATCAGCTGAGTTTGTGAACCAGCAATTACAAAAGCCCGACGCAAGCCATAGATGCCCTCTCCTGAACTAATCCGTCCGGAACCGGTATCGCAAGCGGATAAGACCACCAACTCCGTGCCAGACAACTTCAGTCCTACGGCTTCCAAGGCAGTGAGTACCCCATTCTCTGCACCAGTTCGCTTCTGCTTAAACCCTGCTAGCACTAGTCCGGACAACAGCATGGGATTGTCATAGAGGGTGGACTGTTCTTGATTGGGAGCGCTCTCAGAGAAACCATGGGTAGCAATATGCAGTATCCTGGGACTATTGATTTGTTTGACTGCTGACTCAGTGGCCTTAGCCCCCAGTAGAGGGTCTACTCCCAGCATGTCAGCGATTGCTTTTACTTCCTCAGCGGTGCCTGGTAATGGTGAAAAGTCCAGCTTTGAGAGGTCAATGGAACGGGTAAGGTGGGCACTGGGGAGATTGCCATGATTTTGATTAGCAATTAATTCAGGAGCAGAACGGTCAAAGTCAGGATTGCCCAACAACACCGGAGCAGTTTGACTGGCAGATTCCTGGGATAATCTCAGTAAGTCCCTGCCAGAGGTAAGGTAACTAAAGCGATAGTTTTCTACCAGATACTGCTGCTGTTGATCCACCAGGGCTTCAAAGGGAATCAGGTTGAGCTCTCCTTCTGGGGAAAGTAAGATATATCGAGTAGACCCTAACAGTTTGCGCACAGGCTCCATCAACCTCTGATCCACTTGCCGTGCGGCTTGCTTCAACTGAGCTGTGCGTGTGCCTTTGTCTTGAAGAGAGAGGCGAAACAGCTCCAAGTCTGATTCAATCAACTCAA
Source organism: Moorena sp. SIO3B2 (assembly GCF_010692525.1). NCBI lineage: Bacteria > Bacillati > Cyanobacteriota > Cyanophyceae > Coleofasciculales > Coleofasciculaceae > Moorena > Moorena sp. SIO3B2. Next base: position 394 of record NZ_JAAHHE010000706.1, on the reverse strand, counting down.
CTTCCCCTAAGTCAATGCCTTGGGGGTCTCCTTGGGAATGAAGCACGTAGGCGGCGTAGCGAGGGGGACCAAAACGTTGATCTTTTTTCGCTTTAGGATTAAAAGGTTGATACTTGACCAATTCCACTAGGGCGGTATTAGCTGGAATCAGCTTTTGAATGGCTTCGATAGTCACACTTTGGTTAGCTGTGCGAAAGTCAGGGCTGCGACGGCTAATTTGATCCTCTAATTGGTGGGCTTGTTCAGAGAGAGACTTAACCCTCTCTTGATAGTATTTAAGAGGTAGATTTGGGGGTCGGTTGTAGGTCAGATTGGCTTGTTGAGTGGGGTTAGAATTGAGGTCATCGAGTAACCTTGGGCTTTTAGGGTCTAAGCCTTGGCTGTAGAACAAGTT
>NZ_JAAHHE010000705.1:0-2157 GCF_010692525.1 Moorena sp. SIO3B2 | reverse complement strand
ACAGATACTATCAAAGATATCAAAGATAGTTGTTCATGCAACTATTTCCATAACCCAGTCACTATGGTGCTACTACTACCTTATGAAAGCTTTGGGGAGTTGGTTGTGGTACACAATACGTGATTTTAGCTTCCGTTACCTTTACCAGACCGTAGCCAAACCACTACATCTTTCCCACTACCGCTTAGTTTAATGGCCGCAGACATTAATTAATTATAGGGGTCACCCTCAGGCAAACACAGGGAAATACGCTTCTGCTTGATGCGCTCTTCTTCGAGACAGAGGTCTTCAATTTCCTTAACAACTTCTTCGGAGATGTCGATGGCTTTGGCCATCTTGCGAATGGTTGCCTTTTCCCCTTCCGCATATTCGGCATCCGCAGCAGCCGCCTTGATGGCAAAGTAAATCACTGCTCTACGACCCTTGCTGGTGACATTGGTACTGGTCACGACTTCCGAGATGTCTTGGTTGGCAGGATAGGTTTCTAGCTCCTTCAATAAGGACTCTGGTGCTCCAGCGGTTGCTGCCCGTCCAATCACCCACTTTCTCTCGGCTTCTGAGAGTTTTCCATCGCCATTTGCAGCAATAAGAAGGGACTTGAGAAAGGTGCCGAGCTCTATAAAGCTGGAGAGCTCTTCGACATTAGCCATTTTATCGAGATCCCAGTCCCAAAGTTCCTTGTAATACCACTTGGATATGGTTGCCCGTATCGGAGCAATATCTGTTGTAGCTGTTGTCATTTTCTTCTCCTGAATTTTCGTTTAAAGACTTAACAGATTCTAGATATCTAGAATCTGTCTTTACTTTCTGTCTACCTACACTTCGCGAGTATAACAGTTGCTAAGTGTAGCAGACTTAGGACTTATTAAGTTTAGGGGGTTTTACCCCCCTCCCCCCAAATCTGGGGGGTAATCCTCAGAAATTACCCCTAGTTTCAAAGGATCAACGGGGGCAATGGGTAAGTCCTAAGAATTTAAGTAAATTGGGCTCAGGTTTGAGAATCAAATAAAAAAATTCTTTTGTCAAGGATTAATTTATAAATATTTACAAACTTCTCAATTTATTGCTATTATTAGTAGTTTAAACATTGTAGTCAATTATTTATAGCACAGGACAATTTTTGAGGGTATTGTGTGTTCGAGTTGGCCTACGGTAAGGCTTCCGGCGACAGAACCAAAGCACAATTTAATGAGCATTTAATTAGCGATCGCAAACGTTCAAAAATCTCAAACCCTAGAGCAGCCAAGTAATTTGAAGGATAGTAACAATTTTTTACGAGCAGCTTGACAAATTGCACCTAACCTGAAATTGTTTCCAAGGAATTGGGTTCAGTTGGAAAGTCGCCCATTAGACTCCAACTGATTGGAAATACTAAACTCCCCAAAGATGACAGCCTTTACTAGTGGGATCTTTACATCCCCTGTTGCTCAAAAAACATAGTTTGGTCATTTTGTTGACAGGCTTGTCAGTGCTTTTGTCTAATTCTATCTTGAAGACTTTTTTTGTTTACAATCTCTAGATTAGTATTATAGATTACTATAAATATCATTCTTGAATTAATTGCGCTTTGAGTTATTTCAGGAAATTGCGATCGCTAAAAACTGGCAATAACTACTTCTAGGCTCACTTCAATAAACAACTGCGGCGAAGTCTACTCCTGAGACGTTTTATCAGTAGAACGTGGTTTAAGCAGAAAGATTTCTATCCCATCAATGGGTTTCTCTTGGGTTTCAATCTGAAATTGCTCTTTAACAACAGATCGAAATAGCTTCGACGACTTAACGTAAACTAGCCATAAACGAGATTGGGTTGGGGGTAAACTGCTAATCCAACCTTCTATCGCTTGCTGATCGTTTTTTCTAACCGATGGCGGCAGTACATCCTTAATCTCAATAGTCGTAGAGCCATGATAGTAATGATTCAATGCTACAGGTATTCTCTGACCAATCGACCAAACAATCACATCACCCGGTTGTTCTTTGGTCGCAATGGTTTCCACTAAACCACGCCAATTTTCTCGATCGAGCACAGTATAGTAACGCTTTAGCCCACCACCAACAGCAATGGCATAGATCAGCGCTATCACCAAGGCACCAATACGCCATCGATGCCAAATGCCGATCCCAGCGGCTGCTAAAAGAATAAATAGGTATGGAG
>NZ_JAAHHE010000704.1:0-2157 GCF_010692525.1 Moorena sp. SIO3B2 | reverse complement strand
CTGCCAACTTTTTGAGCGCCCTTAATTCTGCCATTTTTCAGAAGTTGACGGACTCGTTGGACACAAATCCCTAGAAGAAAAGCTGCTTGGGTAGTTCCGACCACTGTCATTTTTTTTGCTCCTTTAAATAGCGCTATACTTAGCATAGCACATTATTTATGGTTGTGGGTAATTTTTACAAATTTTTACAAATTCATGCAGGGAATTTTAATAGCGCTAGTCTTTTAGGGGTGGTAAAGACTATATGGGATGATTAGGATTAATCGTAATACTATAGCGCTAATTTAATTTTGGGACTCATGGAAGCTTTCTATAGCGCGACCTTATTCAGGGCTTACGGGGTGTATAAAGTAATTGGATTTAATCTTTTTTTAAATAGCGCTATATTAACTTAGCCAAAAATTATCTAGCGCTATTTTTTGGCTAAGTTAATATAGCGCTATAGTTTGAGAAAATTCGGTGATAAAGAAGATTTACTAGCGCTACTCTTTTGGATGAGTCAAGGGTTGTATGGGATAATTAGGTTTAATTTCACACTTAAGCTAGCGCTATAGTAATTGAATTGAATCATGGACACACCCAGTTTATTGCCTCAGTTGCCGATGGATGTTATTAATTGCTCAAGCAAAATTATCACCTTTTGTCCTAACTGATGATTCCGACACTGCTGCTACTATAGACAAGCTAACAATAGGAGCAGTGATAGCTCGAAGAATGCGACTTCCCAGAGAAACAGCTATAAATCCAGCAGCAGTAGCTTGTTCTAGCTCTTGAGTTGTCCAACCACCCTCAGGTCCGGTAGCAATTACAATGCCAGGATGTTGAGCAGGGTCTGTTTGACCAGTATCCAATCGTAATCGTAAATCTAATAAGCAATTGAGTAGATGGGGAGCGTTTCCCCTAGCTACACAAATATAGCGATAGGCTTCTAGGGTTTCCGGTAAATGAAGACTATCGGAAAAGTCAACAGGGTCAAGAATTTTCGGCACAACTTCCCGTTCTGATTGCTCTGCTGCTTCAGAGGTGATGCGTCGCCACCTCTGAAGCTTTTGAGGGCTAGGATTGAGTAACGTGCGATCGCTTTTTAACGGCACAATCCGAGTAACTCCCAACTCTGTTGCCATCAGACAAATTTGCTCAAATCCACTCCCTTTAGGCATAGCCGCCATCAAGGTTACCTGTTTAGGCAATTCAGTTTGAATGTGCTCAGATGCGACAATTTTAGCTTGAGTCAAATCACCATTCAACTCGCTAACGTACCAGCCACCCTCTCCATCCATAGCAATAAAGCGATCGCCTTTTTTCAGCCGCAACACTCTAATTAGATAATGCTGTTGGGCATCAGTTAAAACAATCCCTTGGTCTTGACACTGTGTAGGTGATATCACCAACCGTTGCATAGTCATTACTGTTGCCGCAGTTGTAGGGAACTTTCGATTACATAACAATGGCAGAAAACAGGCTTCGATATTTTTGAATTTAGAATTTAGAATTTAGAATTTAGAATTTAGAATTTTGGCTCTTCAGTAGCTTTTATGCTAAAATTCCAGTTAAAAAACTCAGAAAGCTTAATCTACAGGGTAAATTAGGCTATTCAACATTTTAGAATTTAGAATTTAGAATTTAGAATTTAGAATTTAGAATTTAGAATTTAGAATTTAGAATTTAGAATTTAGAATTTAGAATTTAGAATTTAGAATTTAGAATTTAGAATTTAGAATTTTGGCTCTTCAGTACCTTTTATGCTATAATTGCCGTTAAAAAGCTCATAAAGCTTAATCTACAGGGAAAATTAGGCTATTTAACTGATAAAATTTTCTGAATACGGCCTTTGACCACTGTTATTTCCAGAGCCGCTTTTCCCTGTTACAGACTACAGACTGTTTATTTAGGATAACAAGTACGGAACAACCAGAATGTATAATTCATTCTAAATTCTAAATTTTACATTCTAAATTTTACATTCTAAATTCTTCATTCTAAATTCTTCATTCTAAATTCTTCATTCTAAATTCTTCATTCTGACAGACAACCTTCAACCTTCAACCTTCAACCTCCAAACCTTCAACCTTCAATTTCTCCACCAACTACCACATTCCGAATCCTTAAGCTTGGTCCTGCACAACCTACAGCTAAGCCGCTTTGTCCACCTTTACC
>NZ_JAAHHE010000703.1:0-2164 GCF_010692525.1 Moorena sp. SIO3B2 | reverse complement strand
GGGCGGCTTGGGGATGCCAACAAATGGTGAGCCAACCTCGACCATTTAGGGTGCGTAGGGCGATAGCAATGGTGTAGCGATCGCGTTGATAGACTTGTTCGGTACGTCCTGGTACCCAGGTAGCACGCAGCTCAGAACAAGCAGCGGTCAGGGTGGTATAGTCAACAGGTTGCATGTGCCAGGTGCCAGATCTGAGCTTGGTAGGATTCGGGTTTGAGAATGCGATCGCGTAGCGGCTCGTACCGAGCATCGCCTAGCGCCTCAATGGGCGCGCATCGCATTTTGGCTATGGCTATGGGATCACCGTCTAGCCCAGTTCCCATTTTGGGCATTTACAATACTATTGTATAAGTCAGCCTTAGGGCTACGATGTTAGTCGAGAAACTACCTCTTCTCAAGTCAGAGCTCACCTAGGCAGTGTCCTATACCAAGCCTGAGGAAGTGACAACAAGGCTAAAAAGTAGACAGGGTATGGGGTGTGGGGTTTGGTAAAAATAGAAGGGAATTTTGAGTTACCCCAGCAAAAACCTCCGTCCCCAACCTGATTCAACCGTCTCTACCAAAGTAGCCAGCTCCTGATGTTTCCCTACCCCGGTGACCCCAAACCCCACACCCAGTAAGGCTTTTAAGGCTGTTGGCCACCCCCTCAGGTGCAATATAATAAATATTTAGCTAGTAAATACCCGAAAATTCAAAAAATATGGCTTGGTACGATAATCCAACAGTTGCTGCTACTTTAGGTGCCCTTGCTGGATCAGTATTTACAGCATGCGTATCTGTATTTATCTGGCAGAAAACAAAAAAGATTAAGCAAGTAGATTGCATTATTAATGATTCTTCCTCACTACTTTCCTTCTCAGATACAATTCGTAACGAACTCAAAATTATATACGCAGATGAACCTGCAAATTCTGTATTTTTATTCAATATGGAAGTTTTTAACTCTGGTAACCTAGCTATTAGGGAGCAACCAGTGAGTATACGTTTAGACAGCAATTCCAAGATTGTAGGATATACTTTCAAAACTATTCCAGAAGTTGGATTTGGAGAAGTTCGAGAATTATTACTTCAAGAAACCCGACTTGATTTAATTATTGAACTATTGAATCCGCGAGACCGGGTATATATTGAGCTAATTTCTATTAATAACTATTCAAGTAATATAGATGTCTACATGAAAAATGCTAACGTTACCTCTCGTGTGTATACTCGCCGAGCTGAGAATGCTATCTTAGGAATATTGTCTCAGGAGATTGATCCATCTTTAGCATCTCTTGCCATGCTCAGCAACTTACCATTTTTTGGTGGATTTGCCAATTCTATAATGACTATGGTCTTGGCACAACAAATTAAAAAAGCTGTAAGACAAAAAAAATAACTTCTATTCCTTTTTTTTAAATTTCCAAAACCTTCATTCGCCATTTCTAAAATTGAGAGGTTTTGTCTACTAAAGATTAACCGTAGGTCACACTACGCAAACACTATATTTTTCCTGCTCAGGAATAAAAAAAATGATGTTATTCAGTACCTTTTATGCTAAAGTTGCAATAAAAAAATCGGAAAGCTTACTGTAGCATAAAAATGGTACTATTCAACTAACAAAATTTTATAAAGACGGCCTCTTTTAACTATTCCCTGATTCCTGCTCCCTGCTGCCTCTGCTAAACTGTTCATTTAGCATAACAAGTACAGAATAACCATAAATTTTAGCAATTAAACACTCGAAGTTACAGTATTGTTTGCACTTATTCACGGCTATAGGATTTTATATTTACCCGTAGGTTGCGTTATTAACGCACCATAATTTTGTACTAATTAAGTAATTTTTAATTGACATTTTATTTTCAAAAAAATACCCTAAAATATTATTTTTATGCTATAATAAAAGTGACCTTAATTAATAAGGTCAAAAACCAGCCCCCTGAACCTCAAAAACCACGGGGCTGGCTCTAACCCCTAGTAACATAGGAGATAATTTTATTATGACCTATCGAGACCGTCTTAGTCCGTGGGTAAGCTGTTCGGCATTTAAATTGGTATAATAAAAATTAATAAATAACCCAATAATAGGAAATATGCCAGCAAAAAATTATCTGACACAAGAGCAAAAAACAATACTTCAAAAAGCCTTAAAAATAGAAGAAAATGGAAATATTAGAGAACG
>NZ_JAAHHE010000702.1:0-2167 GCF_010692525.1 Moorena sp. SIO3B2 | reverse complement strand
CGTGCGGCTTGTTCTGAGTAGGAGCAACTCGTAGTAGAGTAGGTTATGACTCAGGTAACTCGCGGAATAACATCCCAAAGGTTATAACTATTCATCAGGATGGCGGTGCAAATCCGACCCCATCAGGAGAGATGTGACACCCTATCTGGCCACACCGAGCAGGCGACATCCTAGCAGAGTGACGCTGGCAACAGGGCGGAATCAGACACGAATCAGATGCGTGACACTGCCGCTAATGGGAAGATGACATGGGTAACAGCAGCGAAAGTCCTTAAAAAGTGTCTAAAGGAGAAGCCGCAATCTGACTAGTATATGCGAGACTCGATTCCTGATTATCCTCACAACGTTCTGTTGCAGACAGTTGTAAACTCTGAGGAGGGAATAGGCAAAGTGGACTGCCCTAAACCATCAAAACAATCCGATGAATGGAACAAGTAAAAACGATAGCAATGGGTCTGGAGGCCGGTCGAATCTTCAGTAAGTTATGTCAAACTTAATCCCCACTATCGGGTAGGATGCAGCTAGAAACTGGCTGCGGGTATTCAGAATACACAAACTCTAGGAGAGCATAGTTAGACACATGAGTAATCATAGTGAACTTTGGAAAAAACAACAGTGGAAGAAACTCCGCCAAAATCTTTTCCGCCTACAAAAGCGAGTGTATAAAGCAGTTAGAGTTGGTGACTTGAAGAAAGCCAGGTCAGTACAAAAACTGATACTGAAATCCCGCTCAGCTCAACTTTTGGCAGTCCGACAAGTGACACAGCTAAATAAAGGCAAGAAAACGGCTGGAGTTGATGGCAAGTCAAGCCTCAACTACAGAGAACGAATGGAACTGGTTGAAACATTGAACCATTATGCAACTGACTGGAAGCATAGCGGACTCAGAGAAATTCCAATCCCAAAAAAGAATGGAAAAGTAAGAATGTTAAAGATACCAACCATCGCTGACCGAGCATGGCAATGTCTAGTGAAGCTAGCCCTTGAACCAGCCCACGAGGCTACGTTCAGCGGAGATAGCTATGGATTCAGAACGGGCAGGTGCGCCCAGGACGTCCAAAAACGCTTACAAATCCATCTGGCCTCAAACCATAATGGAATAAATAAACGAATAATCGAACTAGACATCAAGAAATGCTTTGACCGAATCTCCCACAGCTCTATAATGGAAAGGCTTATCGCACCAGCAAAAATCAAAACGGGGATATTCAGATGCCTAAAAGCAGGAGTAACCGTTCAGTTTCCAGAACAGGGCACCCCACAAGGGGGTGTGGTAAGTCCTTTATTAGCAAATGTGGCATTAAACGGAATAGAGGAAATCCATCCAAGTCTGCGATACGCAGACGATATGGTTTTTATCTTAAAGCCTAAAGATGATGCTGAGAAAATCCTCAACAAAGTCAAGAAATTCTTGGCAGAAAGAGGAATGGAAATCAGTGAAGAAAAGACCAAGCTAACTAAAACGACAGACGGATTTGACTTCCTGGGGTGGAGATTCCGCGTCAGAAAAGACGGAAAGTTTTCATGCGTTCCCTCAGAGGAAAATCATAGAAACATACGTAAGAAAATTAAATCCGTAGTCAACAACTCGAACTATGGTGCCGAAGTAAAAGCTAAGAAATTAGCCTCCAAAGTTCGCGGATGGCGTAACTACCATAGTAGCTGTGATATGAGTAGCTCAAGGGATTCATTGTGGTTCATGAGAATAACCGCTAACCGTAAATTCCGAAAGGAAAAGAAAGTGAATCGGTACAGAGCCAACAAATTATGCGATAAAGCATTCCCAAAGGTAGGTTACAAACAGAACCAACACGTGAACGTAAGGGGGACTAAGTCACCATACGACGGCGACCTAGTCTACTGGAGCCAAAGGAATTCACGCCTTTACTCCGATGCTACCTCTGACGCATTGAAAAAGCAAAACCATTCCTGTGGACACTGTGGACTGAGATTCATCGAAGGCGAGGATGTACATCTTCATCACATAGATGGAAACCACGACAACTGGTCAAAAAAGAATCTACTAGCAGTACATCAAAGCTGCCATCAACAGATACACTGGAGCACTCCTAAGGGAGAGAATATCTAGGAGCCGTATGAGGGGAAACCTTCACGTACGGTTCTGAAGGAGAGGTGCCCCGGATAATACCGGGCATCGACTCTAACC
>NZ_JAAHHE010000701.1:0-2170 GCF_010692525.1 Moorena sp. SIO3B2 | reverse complement strand
TCTCCCAACAAATTAGCAGGACGACCAGAGACCGTTACTCCGAATAATACCTCTGATTCCCCACTATAGCGACTCAGTAACAAAGCCCAAGCTGCGTTAACTAGGGTAGCAATAGTCAGACGGTGCTGACGAACTAAGGATTGGAGAGCTTTGGTAGTTTTTACTCCTAAAGTAAGTTGTTCTGCTTGATGAGAGGAAGAATGTTGTATTCCCTCTTGTTGAGTTCTCTCTTCTACTATAGGAGTGGGAACTGTAAAGCCTTGCAAACTTCGTCGCCAAAACTCTTCTGCCTCTGCTTTATTTTGCTGCTGTAGCCAGAGAATATAATCTTGGTAAGGACGTACAGGTGGTAAATTACATCTATTACCTTGATTAAAAGATTCGTAGTAACTCAGAACCTCTTTGACAATTATGGGAAAGCACCAACCATCTATCAGGATATGGTGGATACTCCAAATTAATTTATAAGTTTGATCCCCTAGCCTAATCAATATACATCGCATCAGAGGTGCTTTATTCAGTTGAAAACCTTTCTCCCGGTCTTCTCTCAAAAATGTTTCTAGTTTTTGCTGTTGCTCTGTTGAGGACAACTCTTGCCAATCTAAATAGCTCCATGGTAAATCTACCTGTTTTCTCACCACTTGTAAAGGTTGTTTACGACCCTCCCAAACAAACATGGTACGTAAAACTCCATGTCGTTGTACTACTTGTTGCCATGACTTTTTTAAGGTCTCTTGATTAACTTGGCCAGAGATTGTGAGTACAATATGCTCGAAGTAAACACTAGAATTGTTGTCATAAAGGGTGTGAAATAGTAGCCCTTCTTGCATAGGAGAAAGGGGATAGAGCGATTCAATATTTTTGTTTTTTTGAGATTTTTGCGATCTTACCATTGCTAATATTAATTAATTTCTGCTATTAGGTCATCAAGTTCTTGCTGAGTTAAATCAACTGCTGGAAAATCTGAAGGAGTAAATCCTTGAGCCTCTGGTGACTGACAGTGATAAATCAAATTTTGCAAAGCCTCAATGTATTTCTGTACCTGATTGGCGATCGTCCTATCTTTGTGGATACAACTATTGTAAGTCCAGGTAATTTGCAACTGACCTTCTACAATCAAAGTATTAATATCCAATAGATGGACACGACTTCCTTGAGGACTGTGATTGAGTCCTGCCGACTCCCAAGCTCCCTGCCAACTCATCTGTTGAGATTGACTGCTATTAAACTGACCCAGGTAGTTAAAACTGATTTCTGCTTGTGGCAGTTCTGCTAATTGACTGCGGATTTTTTCATCCTGATTGAGATACCGCAAAATACCATAGCCAATACCACGTTCAGGAATCATTCTCAACTGTTCTTTTACCGACTTTAGTACCTCCCCAATATCTCCTGGTGAGCGCTTTAGGTATACCGGGAATATACTGGTAAACCACCCTACTGTCCGCGATAAATCTACACCTGCAAATAATTCTTCTCGTCCATGTCCCTCCAAGTCTATCAGAACCGTTTCTGTTCCCATCCACTCCGCTAAACTCAGAATTAGAGCAGTCAGCAATACATCATTGATTTGAGTGTTGTAAGCTGAGGGTACTTCTTGTAGTAAAGCTGTTGTCTCCTCCTTACTCAAACTTTTGGTAACATTTACAGTATTGCCTACAGTGTTTTCCTCTTTTCCCTCTGGATAATCAACAGGTAGGGAGGCTAGATTTGACAACGGCTGATTTAACCAATAATCTAGCTCTTGCTGTAACTTTTGAGATTGCCCATATTCTACCAAGCGCATTGCCCAGTCTTGAAAAGCTGTGGTCTTCTCTGGCAGTTTTATAGTTTCTCCCTTTGCCAGTTGTTGGTAGGCTTCAAATAAGTCTTCCAGCAATATGCGCCAGGATACACCATCGACTGCTAAGTGATGAATGATGATTAATAAACGCGCTTCTGTTGTGCTAGCTAAATTCAACAAAACTAGTCGCACTATTGGACCTTCAGTAAGGTTTAAGCTAGCCTGTTTTTCTGTTGCTATCCGTTCTAATAAGCTTAGTTGTTCAGTTTCTAGGAGTTTTGATAAATCTGCCACCTCAAATGGTATATTTTCTGAGCGACCAACATTGATTTGCTCCCAATAATCACTTTTTTTATGGAAACGCAAACGCAGAGCATCGTGACGCTA
>NZ_JAAHHE010000700.1:0-2175 GCF_010692525.1 Moorena sp. SIO3B2 | reverse complement strand
TAAGTACTTGGGCAGATGCTGCGGCCAAAGTACCACCGACCAGGGTAACTAGCAATAAGATGGGATCGACTTGTCCATCGGATGCCAACCACATCCCCGCTGCTGTCGTAATTAATAGTAGTGGAATGATTCGAGGCTTTGTTAGTTGATAGTAACTTTGAATAACCTCTCTTAAGTTTTCATGTTGACGGGTTAAACTAGTCCCAAGCATTCAATTCACCGACAATTGTTAGCAAGGGGAGAGCTGGAAGCCCCTGTCGATTCACGCATGGGGAGGAAAGCTCTCCCCTTACATGACAGCAGCGCGACAGCGCATCCTTAGAATACGTAGGCATAGCCATCCCTCCCGTGTATAGTGCTGCAATACTTGTGATTGATTCCAGTGACTCTGCCAGATTTAGTCTGGATGTCGAAGCTACCGGACTTCCGACAGAGAACCCGACCTAAATGGGTTCCCGCTTTCTTGCCTTTGGGTACAACCGCCCTGACGATATCCCCACTTCTGAAACCGAAATGAACTTGCTGACGAGTACGGTGGCGGTATGGGAAGCCATACTTATCAACACCAGCCATCTGTCGGTTTCCATGTCCTGATGCTGTGATGGTTAAACATTGCTTAGTCTCAAGGGTGAGATGGACAACAACTCCTACACAGGCAGCATCAAGCCAGTGAGTTTTAGGAAGATCTAATCGGCAACGGTTATACTTAGTTTGTCCACCTGTCCCAAACTCAATAGGTAAGCCTCTAGCAATCAACTCCTCAGCAATCTTGTTCCGAGTTGAGTTGACCGCTGCCGCATCCAATAACGGTTGCTTAACTTGGCTGAGAATTCGATTGAGTAGGTCAGACTTACCAGAGAGGAAGTCTGTTATATTTCGGTTTCCTTTAGCCTGGTTACAGTCATGGCAAGCAACGGTCAGGTTAGATACTCGGTCAGATCCCCCTTTGGATTTGGGGTGAATATGATCGACTTCCAAACGGGTGTCTGTGGCTTGGCAGTATGCACATTGCCGATTCCATTTCTCTAACAGGTACTCTCGAACTTCATACCCCTGTAGTTCACCCTGCTGGTAGTCAACACCTGAAACTTCAGGGTTGATCATTTTCTGCATGTCAAATCTAACTCGCTCTAATGAGATTCCTGTAACGGGAACAAACTTGGTTAATCGTCTAACCCAGGTCATCGTAGTCAGAACCCGATGGAGCATCGATGGAGCAAGCCAACCTTCTGGACGAGTACGGTTTAAGAATCTAGGTTGACGATACCGGGTTTTACGGTTTCGCCTTCCTCTCCTCAATTTTCGTCTGTCCTCAAGATCAGCCTTAATTTGCTGCCCTCGGTGATAGAGTTCTGCTCCCCATAGAACCTTGTCATCTTGCACCAGAGCAAGCCCAGTTACTTTTGAGCCTGGGTCGATTTTGAGTTGGACTGGTTTGGGGGCATCATCAACTGCTTTGTTGAGGATAATGGTGAATGGATACTGCTTAAATACCGCTGCCTTGCCTGCTTTAAGTAGGCTACGAGCCATCCCAGGTTTGCAAGGGTTGAGCGGTTTTCGGTTGGTATCTAAAACTAGAACGTAGTTTGTAGACATGGTTTCGTCTCTTCTACTTGCGTGTTACTTTTGCCTCGACAAGGTTAGATAGGTTTGTCCTGTTTCAGACACTTCCTTAATCCCTCTACAGATGTTTAATCTGAAACCTCAGAGCCTAGAGCTGGCAAGCACCCTAGGGTGCGATAGCCTATCTAACGTAGCCAGTCGAACTGGCTTAGTCTGGTCAACTACAGGATCTCTTGCCCGTCGATTGATCGGTGGGTTGGAATCCCAGTCGGGATTGTTGACCAATTCCTTCGCTAAAAAGTCTCAAGTATGAAGGATATTTGCCCTTAGGTTTCCCGTAGGATAGACCAATAAAACACTTAATCCTTCATACTTAATCCTTCATATTTAATTCCTTCTCGCTTTGCTTCTACTGACTTTGACACTCCACACTTGTTCGGTCACGTAAGGCGAAGACTGTAAACCCTACCAGTACTCCTAATAATGCTGCTCCCACTGCTTGATGGCAGATAGTTAGTAGTTCAACTTGTAGCCTTAACCGGAAGGTAGCAACACCGAGGAGTATCTGTAAAACTACCAAGCTAGCAGCGAGATTAGCTAACTGTCGCAGTA
>NZ_JAAHHE010000070.1:17321-27379 GCF_010692525.1 Moorena sp. SIO3B2 | reverse complement strand
GTGTATATCCTTAATGGCTTGGGCTACGCTCAACTTACTGACTGGGGTCCTCTTCAGCCGACGGGAAATCCAGGAGAATTTATTACGATTATGATCAGATATTGGATTTGGCGTTAAGACCTTAAATTTCTGGGGGGGTTTCCCCCCTGGCCAAAGGTTAGCCGTCAGCCGTCAGCCGTCAGCCGTCAGTAGAAATATCGCGCTTTGTAGGGTGGGCAAAGGTCGATGATAACTGTACAAATGGTGAAACTATGATTATTTGCCCACCCTACACCACTACTGAATGCTGATAGCGAACAGATAGCTTTGTAGGGTGGACAAATATCAATGATAACTGTACAAATGGTGAAACTATGATTATTTGCCCACCCGACACCACTACTGAATGCTGATAGCTGATAGCTGAATGCTTACGGACAAAGGCTCCGGTCTGTTTGCGACGCGAACAGATAGGTGATAAAATTGAGTGCATAAGCGAAAATTCCTAGCCGTGGAAAGTATTTCTGCGGCTATTTTTTTGGGGTTAGTTGGTTGAAGGTTAGTTGGTTGAAGGTTAGTTAGTTGAAGGTTAGTTGGTTGAAGGTTAGTTGGTTGAAGGTTATCAGGTTGAAGGTTATCAGGTTGAAGGTTATCAGGTTGAAGGTTAGTTGGTTGAAGGTTATGTAAGCAGTCAGCTGTCAGCTGTCAGCCGTCAGCTTAAAATAAACCCAGCGTAGCGTGGGCCGGTGCGCAATGGGCAAACGGGAGAATTTAAGATTGATAGATTAATAAGAGGAGAATTTAAGATTGATAGATTAATAAGAATAGAAAGTGCGATCGCTTAGCGTGCGTCGGTGCGTAATCGCTTTTGTCGGGTGGGCAAAGGTCGATGATTACTGTACTTTTGTAGAAACGATCATGACGCAGCCCACCCTACCCAACTGTTCGCGTAGCGTGCGCATAGCCCATTAGCTGACACCTGACAGCTGAATGCTTACTTCACAGAAATTTGAACAATATCCAACCGTTTTAGAGTAAGAACCATGACTCCAAATAATCCACAGTCAGATCAACGCCCTCCTATTTGGATTGGGCATGTTAGCATGAACTACCCCGCCCTGTTCGTTCGCGTAGCGTGGCCTACGGCCAGGACGGGGTGTCAGCTACCCCATCCTTAGAGCGTGATTTTTGACGCTTCATCTTTCCCAGTTGCTTCATTGATCCAGTATGCTTTCTGGTCTTTGAAGTAGAGCTAGAAAATCCACGTTTATCGAGGTCAGCACCGTACCCCGGCTGTTTTCCTAATGCTGCATTGAACATCACTATTGCGCTTGTCTTGTCTCTATCGAACCCAAAGCCGCAAATATCACAGACGTGGTATCTATTCGACAGTTCAGCCCAGTCTTTGTGAACCTTTCCACATTCTGGACAACGCTGAGATGGCTTTAGTTGTCTAGTCGGTAGTTGAAGAACAATTCCGCCTTTGAGTTCGATTTTGTAGGTCAGCATTTTATTGAGAGTACCGAATCCTACATCCAGAATGGCTTTGTTTAATCCAGCTTTTTGTTTCCTTCTTTTCGACCCTTTCTTGGCTTTCCGGGTCATTCCTTTCGTATTGAGCTTCTCGGTTACGCCGATGTCATAACGACTAGATAAATCTGATGTAACCTTGTGTTGCCAATCTTTACGCGCGTTACCCGCTTTCCTCTTTAGTTGGGATTCTTTTTTGTTGGCTTTTTTCCAACGCTTAGACGCCTTTATACTTTTTTTGAAATTAGGAGCCTGCTTCCTGCGCTTTTCCTTCCCGGCGGCCTTCACTTTAGGCTCTAGAGTCTTCGTAAAACGCTGGTTGGCTATCTCCTCAAACTCGCTGCCGTTGAAAGCTGTGATTGCTGTTTCAGTCCCTAAGTCATAGGCTACGATTTTCTCGTACGTTAAGTCAGATCCTGAACCATATTTAGTGTCGGGGGTTTCTACTTTAACGGTTATTGAAGCATACCAAGCGTTTACACTAGACTTGTACGTAATTGTTAGAGTCGTTGGTGTCCCCCAAAACTTGGCCTGACCACGCATCTTTATAGTGAGTCCGAGGTCATTCAACGTCAAAGTTCCATCTTTTCCGTCAGTATTAGCCTTCCAACCAGCCTTACTGGGATAAGTCCATCCGGAGTATTTCCGAATTGGCTTATATTTGGGAATTTCACTTAACCCAAGAAAGAAGCGATTATATGCCAGGTCTACCCTCTTAAGGGTCGCTTGCAAGGAAGTACTATATAACTCCTTGTACTCCGGCCAACATTCCTTGAAGGCGGGCAAGCAGTTTTGTTGATCAAGATATCCTATGGACTTTTTATTTGCTTTCCATTCATAGCGGCGATCGCCTATCCCAGCGTTATAAAGCAACTGGTGCATTTTTCTCGCGTAAAACATCTTTGACGCAGCTGTTTTGTTAGGATACAGACGAAATGTATGTCTGAGATTCGCCATGAATGAAACCACCTCCTTGAAATCTTCGTGCTTGGGCTGATATTATTTTAGTATAGTTGATGGTAAATACAAATGTCAAGCACAAAAAGGAAAAAGCCTCAGAAAAGAATGAGGGGAGCACCCGCTCATTATGACGAGCTAAAAAGACAACACGGAATCTGGTTAACAGATACTACTTGGAAATGGTTGCAATTGTCGGCTGAAGACTCCGGGGTAAGCGTTGGAGAATATATAGAGAGTTGGGTAAGGAAACAGGTCTCTGGCATTTGAAGGGGCTATCCATCCCAGAAACGAAACCTTAGGATAGTGGAGCCTTTATGGTTGGTCGGTTATGTATAAAAGGGTTAAAACTTTTTGATTAAGGCTCCACTATCCTTACGGTAACTTCAACACCTGGACGAGGTGGGGGAATTTCGCCCCCTCTTGCCTCCCCTATCTTGTTAAACGTTTCAGAGTTCAAAAAATCTCTCGACTTCTTCGAGTTTGTGGGAATGCTTAAGGTTGCTGAATTTCAAGAGTTAGCAGTACTTGAATTGAGAGGGGGAACCCATCTGGTGCTTAGAAATAAACCTGAAGCGGCACCAGGACAAGCGAGTTTTGATCTGATGGTTGATGATTTGAAGGCTCAACAAGTCGCCCTGCAAGAGGCTGGCTATGCACCGAGCGAAATTCGCGAAGGGCGAATACACAGTGTGTTTGATGTCTCTGAACCTTCAGGAAACATAATTAGCTTTTACGACAGCCATGTGGTGGGGCCAGTCTAGAGGGAACTATTTTTTTTGGGTTATCAGGTTGAAGGTTAGTTGGTTGTTCGCGTAGCGTGGCCTTTTGGCCAAGGTTATGAGGTTGAAGGTTATTAGTGCGATCGCGTAGCGTGGCCTACGGCCAATCGCTTTTGTAGGGTGGGCTGCATGTCAATGATTACTGTACTTTTGGTGAAACTATCATGACGCAGCCCACCCTACCCAACTCATCGCTGTTCGCGTAGCGTGCGCGTAGCGCTTTAGCTGAAAGCTGACAGCTGACAGCTTACCCTAAATCTGCCTACGAAACGCTCTAATCGCTTCTCCCGCATCGGTTTCCGCCATCAAAACACAGTGTCTGAACCAATCAAGATCCAATTCACTCAGTCCGGGTAGCAAGCTACGCTCGATGGGGACATAACTGCCATCTTGAAGATGATAAAGCTTTAGTAATCCATCTTCCCAAAACCAAACCTCTGGAACACCTAAAGCTTGATAACGTTCTAACTTGCTGATGCCACCACTACTAAAAACCACTTCAATGGACAAATCTGGAATTGGCTTAACACTACCGATGCAGTAAGAATCGTCAGCTTGGGCAGAGGCGACGCCTTCTTTTTCCTGAGTCATTGAGCGAGTTGGCTGAAACAAAATGCCCTTTTCCGTCAGAAAGGTTGTGATTAAGTAACCGATGATACTGGCAAAAATTTCATGTTCTCGTCCTGGCATCAGAATCTCGATTATCCCATCAAAGTAAAACAGCCGAACACCAGGAGAACCATCAAAGCCCTTCTGGATCAACTTAAACTGTTCCCAGGTGCCATCATGTACGATGCGTTGATCGGTGGTTTGGTCGAGTAGTTGGGGCATCGCTCTCACCTCCGGCTATCCTTACCAGCCATTGTGACATAGTCAGTCAGTAGGGTGGGCAAAGGGAGATGAGAACTGTACTTTTGGTGAAACTATAATTATTTGCCCACCCTACACCAGAGTCAGTAGGGTGGGCTGCATGTCGATGATAACTGTACTTTTGGTGAAACTAAAATTATTTGCCCACCCTACACCTACTGTTGACAGAATCAGGTATTCAAAGGGCTACTGTGCTAGAAAAAATAATAAATAGAGTCGAACTAGTCACCATTAACTAGTTACCATAATGAACTATTCCCAGATCATAAAACTTGGCTTACTTCTGACATCTCTGATAGTTGCTATTTGGATTGGCGCGATCGCTATTTTCTCGATCCAAAATATCACGGAAGTATCCGTGAAGTTTTTAGTCTTCGAGTCAATTGATCTGCCAATCGGTGTTGTTTTGGCTGTTAGCGTTGGTATTGGTCTTCTTGGGGGAGCGATCGCACCTCTAGTGTGGCAGCTTTTGGGGAAATCCTTGAAATTCCTAGACTCTGAGGATGACCTATACTACGATGAGTAGACTTGGACAATCTATTCGTAGTCCATCCGGTCATAAAGTCTATCATCATATTGATGAGACATAAACTCAGAGCGCCGTCTCGCTGGTAGGGAAGGAGGAGCACTAGAGTAGGGGTGTTGGACCACGTAAGTTGTACGAGGAGGACGCTGTGGTCGTGATATCAAGGCTAACCCGCCAATCACAACGGCACCACCACCAATGGTTACCGCCATACCGCCAAGTCCCCAAAGTATTCCTGACATGAGGGTATTTGCGGTTTCATTAGTAGTTTTACGATTAGGGATTAGTTGCTCAGGAGCCCTGATCACACTGGCATCAACCTGAGCAGTTAGATTGTCTAGCAGTAACTGCTGATTGTGAAGTTGGGCTTTGAGCTGTTCAGTTTCAGCTCGTTGTTGCTCAACCATAGCTTTGAGCTGCTCAGTGTCCCGCCGCTGCTGTTCAACATTGAGCATATTATTTAAATTATTATTTAAATTATTTAAGTTCGGTGAAGCTAGAGCCTGGTTTGGCGGTTGATCTGTGTAAGGGGAATTATAGGGATTGTTAGGGGAAATTTGGAAGGGTTGGGAAGAGGGAAGGTTATTCGCCACCATATTGCCTCCTCCTTTGAGGAGAAACAATGCTGCCATTCCGGCAAAGGCAGCCCCCGTCAGGAATGCCATACCATCACTCATTAATATTGCCTCTCAACTGGAACCGAATTACAACGAATTGCCACTACTGCTAAGGTCGCATATTTTTTTGTTAATTTCACCCTTAACGTGGGGCAATAAGCCCTTTGCCCATAGCTTTGGGTAATTTTCGTGTGTCAATGGCAACCTAACCCTAAATTGAAATCTAGATTGGTGCCAATGTCTACCCTAGCTCATTTTCAAAATTTTGCGATTTCTCGATCAACTTTCCCTAATTGCTATGGATAATGGTGTGGGCAAATCCTTTCCGCCCCCTAGGGTAACCTGGGGAGAGTCTTACCCAGTCAGGAATTGAGTGACATGAGGGGTCAACCCTTTGGCCGGTTCTCAATGGTTTCATAGCATCTTCGATAGATGTTTTGAGCAAGTTATCAAACCTTGACATTTGAGTTGGGAGTGGGGAATCGGGAGTGGGGAATCGGGAATCGGGAGTCGGGAGTGGGGAATCGGGAGTGGGGAATCGGGAAAAGCGGGAAATGGGGATAATTATCCGGGAAATTATTGTGTATGGTGATACATATTTTGAGGAATTTATACGTAATATAGCGCTACGCGCAAGTCAGCAAGGTTCTTGAGTCAGAAGTCAGAAGTAAGCTATGACTAAGTTTCAGAGTTTAGGAATGTCCTAAGCTTAATGGGTAGTGCTATAAAAGTACCTACTCACCCCTTTCTCAAAAACCTACCCTTGTAAGCGACTCCCGATTCCCGACTCCCGATTCCCGATTCCCGATTCCCGATTCCCCACTCCCGATTCCCGATTCCCGATTCCCGATTCCCGATTCCCCACTCCCGATTCCCTTTGCTATAGCTGCATTTGCCGAAGCACTTCCCTAATCAGATCAGTTGGCACCTGATCTGTCAAGGTTACTTCACCAATCTTGGTAGGCAAAACAAATCTTACCTTACCGTCTTTTACCTTCTTATCCGTTTGCAGGGTATCAATAATGGCATCAATATCTAGCCCACTGGGTAACTTAGTAGGTAGTCCAGCTTTTGCGATTAAAGCATCCTGGCGTTCGGCCTCTTCTGGCTGCCACATCTGGAGTCCCACAGCAATCTGCCCTGCCGCTACCATTCCAATCGCTACGGCTTCCCCATGATTCACTAACTTGTAGCCAGTTAAGCTTTCTACGGCATGACCAATGGTGTGACCATAGTTCAAAATAGCTCTAATCCCAGCTTCTTTCTCATCCTGGCTTACCACATCCGCTTTAGCTTGACAAGACCGAGACAGAATTGTTTCTAATAAATCCTTTTTCAGGTAACGCAATTGGTCAAGTCGCTTCGATTCCTCTAGTTTCACAAATAGCTCTTCATCCCAGATAATCCCATACTTAATCACTTCTGCCATCCCTGCTCGCAATTCTCGGGCTGGCAATGTTTTTAAGACCGAGGGGTCAATTAAGACAAATTGTGGTTGATGGAAGGCACCAATCAAGTTTTTGCCCTTGGGGTGATTGACCCCAGTCTTGCCACCAACTGAAGCATCAACCATGGCCAACAGCGATGTGGGTACCTGGACGAAATTAATTCCCCTTAGCCAAGTAGCAGCTGCAAATCCTGTCATATCCCCAATTACCCCACCGCCCAATGCCACTAGAGTCGAGGAGCGTTCTAGGCGGTTTTCTAGGGCAACATCATAGATCTTTTGGATAGATTTGACAGTTTTGTATCGTTCACCAGCAGGCAGGGTAAGGCTGGATACCTGATATCCCACTAACTCCAAGGCTGCGATCGCTCTTTTCCCATATCTGCGGAAAATTGCTGGATTAGATACCACTAAAACTTTTTTGCCCAACTGTAGACGGCTCATCCAAACCCCAATATCATCTAAGCCACCTGTGGTCATCTTGCCATCAGGAAGGTGTTGTGCGATCGCAATATCATAGGAATGTTCTGGTAGAGCAACGGGAATAACTAACTTCATGAGGAGGAGCCTTTTTCCTGGTTAACTATGGCGCTGTATATATCTACTTTTTGTATCTTTTATAGTAGATGTAGATATATGTTAGAGGGATTGCAGGCAACCCCTCTACAGATCCAGCCTTTAAAGTCCAGGCTTTAACGAAATTTGGCATCATTCCTTGGCACTAGCAAACCCCAACTGGTTGCCGCAGCCTCTTTTGGGCGTTTGCAGATAATACGGTGACCTGACCGTGATCATCCACATCAACAACTGCTGTATCCCCCTCTTGAATCTGACCAGATAGCATGGCTTCGGCTAAGCTATCTTCTAACAGGCTCATAATTGCCCGTCGTAGAGGTCTAGCACCATAGCTCGGTTCGTAGCCTGCTTTGACTAAGTGGTCCTTGAAAGCCTCTGTGACTTCCAGGATAATTCCTTTCTCTTGTATAGAGCTAGAGATTTCCTGAAGCAGAATTTCCGCAATTTCCTTAACTTCATTCTTCTTGAGCTGACGGAAGACAATTATATCGTCAAGGCGGTTGAGGAACTCAGGACGGAAATAGTCTTTCAGATTTTCATTGACCTGAGTGCGGATCTGGTTGTACCTAGACTCCTCATAGGTTTTTGACGACTCAAAGCCAAAAACACTACCTCCTTTTTCAATCACTTTAGAACCGATGTTGGAGGTCATGATTAATATTGTGTTCTTGAAATCTACAGTACGACCTCTAGCATCGGTTAAGCGACCATCATCTAACAGTTGCAACAGTACATTGAAAACGTCAGGGTGAGCTTTCTCGATTTCGTCAAATAGTACCACCGAGTAAGGCTGGCGTCGCACGGCTTCAGTAAGTTGACCGCCTTCGTCGTAACCCACGAACCCTGGGGGAGAACCAATGAGCTTGGAAACAGTGTGGCGTTCCATATATTCCGACATGTCAAGGCGAATCATCTTGTCTTCTGACCCAAACAGGTAGGAAGCCAAAGATTTAGCCAGTTCTGTCTTACCAACTCCAGTCGGACCAGAGAAGATAAAGCTAGCAATCGGTCGATTGGGATCCTTTAATCCAACTCTTGCCCGACGAATTGCCCGAGACACAGCAGTAACAGCTTCGTCTTGACCAATGATCCGCTCATGCAAGGTTTCTTCCAAGTGCAGCAGCAGAGCTGATTCAGATTCCGTCAGTTTATTGACCGGTATCCCAGTCCAAGACGCGACGATTTGAGCAATGTCTTCTTGATCCACAATCGGAATAGTTGGGGATGGAGATAACTTACCTTCAATTCCCTCACTCTCCCACTCTGATTCTGCTCTAGCCCTTGAAGAAGGCTTTGAGTGCATCAAGTGAACCCGACTCCCAGCTTCGTCAATCAGGTCAATGGCTTTGTCGGGTAAATAGCGGTCCGAGATATAGCGGTCTGATAATTGAGCTGCAGCCAGTAACGCTTGGTCGGAAATCTGGACTTTGTGATACTCCTCGTAGGTTGAGCGCAAACCATGGAGTATGTCAATGGTATCCTCTACAGAGGGTTCCGAGACCATGACTGGCTGGAAACGACGTTCTAGTGCTGCGTCTTTCTCAATATACTTGCGGTATTCATCGAGAGTAGTAGCTCCCAAGCACTGGAGTTCACCTCTAGCTAGAGCAGGCTTAAGCAGATTAGCCGCATCCATACCCCCTTCTAAGGAGCCTGCACCAACTAAGGTGTGAATTTCGTCAATTACTAGGATAATATTCCCGGATTGCTGGACTTCAGACACAACCTGCTTGAGCCGTTCTTCAAAGTCTCCCCGGAAGCGAGTACCAGAAACCAATAAAGCCATATCTAGGCTAATCACTTGTTTGTCTGCCAACAGGTCTGGAACATCTTGAGATACAATCCGTTGGGCTAGACCTTCTGCGATCGCAGTTTTCCCGACTCCAGGTTCCCCCAGTAATATGGGGTTATTCTTGCTACGACGACCTAAAATCTGCACCACCCGCTCGATTTCCTGCTGACGACCAACCACCGGATCCAGTTTGCCCTCTGCAGCTAACTTAGTCAGATTAGTCCCAAATTCTTCTAAGGTAGCTTTCTGGTTTTGAGTATTCCCGATAAACGAGGAACCTTTTCCCTTAGCAGTCGTTGCTGCTGTTAATTCTGCTATGGAACTGTTGACATGGGTGCGTAATTCTGTTAAGTCTACACCCAGGTTGACCAGTACTTGACTGGCAACGCTGTTTCTGTCTTGAATGATAGCTAGCAACAAATGTTCAGTATCGATGTAGTTGTGTCCAAGTTGCTTAGCTTCCTGGAAAGATTGCTGGAAAACTTCTTTGGCTTTGGGGGTGAAAGGAAGTTCTGAGCTAACCATTCTCGAACCCCTACCCACAGTGTTTTCCACCGAGTAGCGAGCATCTTCGAGGGTAACACCAAAATCCCTCAGCACTCTGGCTGCCACAGCTGTTCGTTGTGCAATCAAACCCAACAGCAATTGCTCAGTTCCTACGAGGCTGTGTCCCAAGCGACGGGTTTCCTCCTGAGCCAGCATGATGGATTTGATCGCTTTATCTGTAAAATGTTCAAACATCCCCGGTTCACCTTACCGAATTTAAGCAGTGGGTGAGAGATCACCCTGGTGTAAAGTTTTATGTACTTTACTTCCATCAATGTACCCATCTGTGCTTAAACTCAGCAGTCGGTAGAACCGTAATCTTGAGGAGTGGTTGCCGCCAATAGCAACAACCAACACCTAGAGCGATCGCTTAGGTAGGGAAACATGTCAGCATTCAGCCGTCAGCATTCAGCTGTCAGCATTCAGCTGTCAGCAT
>NZ_JAAHHE010000070.1:0-16860 GCF_010692525.1 Moorena sp. SIO3B2 | reverse complement strand
AGCTGATAGCTGATAGCTGATAGCTGATAGCTGATAGCTGATAGCTGATAGCTAACGCATTTTGGTCAAGCTTTCAGTCTTATCCAAAAACATCTCGGTGAAAATACTCATCACTGTTCGTTTACGCACCCGGATATTGGCACTGATAGACATACCCGATTGCAATTGCACTTCTTTGCCATAAGCTTGAATGAACTGTTTATCCAATTTAATTTTGGCAGGGAAAGTATAGTCTTGACGCAGTTCCGCAGGATCCGGTGGTAGGGCATCAGAACCAATAGATAGTACCTCACCTTTTACATCACCAAACTCACTAAAGGGAAAAGAGTCAACTCTGACTTCTGTTTCCATACCTTCATCCACAAACCCGATGTCTCGGTTGGTAAGATATACCTTAGCAATCAGAGAGCTACCGGGAACAATTTTGAGCACTGGCTGAGTGGTATTGGCAACAAAACCAGGAGTTGAGGGTTGCAAATCAAAGACTGTTCCATCAACAGGAGCTCGTAGTTCTTGATAGCTTAGGGTTAGTTGAGCCTGCTGCAACTGGCTATCAATTTCTGCCATCTGCTTATTGTTATCAACAATGCGTTGGTTTAATTGACTGATAATGCTAGCTATTTGGGTGTTTATGCTATCAATTCTTTCTTTATTCTGGGCCATCAAATCAGCCAGTTCTCGTTGAGAAGACGCAATGGTACTGAGTAGATTCGCTCTGACCCCAGCAATTTCTTTTTGCAAGCGTTTTTCTTCTTCAATCCTGGAGTTTATCTCAGTTTGGCGATTTTTGACCTCATTTTGCTGCCTCAAGAACTGAATCTTAGAAAAGCCCCCTTGTTCATACAGGGGTCTGAGGTCTGTCAGAATACCCTCCTCAACTGTTAGGATGTCTCGGCCATTGGCAAGTTGAATCTGATTCTGTTTCAGCTGTTCCTGTAGGGAGCCAATTCTACTCTCAAGTTCAGCAATCCGAGCGTCAAGTGCAGAAGTCCCATATTGTAAACGAATTCGTTGTTCAGGGCTAAGATTAGCGCTCTTAGAACCTCCACTCAGTTGAGCGCGATAAAGTCGAATTTCTGCTAGTACCGTGTTTCGACTAGCGATCAGAGAAGGCAATTGTGAGGACAGTTGTATGTCCAAACCTGGTGGTGGTACAGGTGGATAATTAGGATTACTAATTGCAGCCTGATAAAACTGGTTTTCTCTGATTAAGGTAGCACGGCGTTTATTGAGAGACGTGAGTTGAGCCTGAGTAGCCTTAGGCTCAAACGAAAGGAGCAATTGCCCTTCTTTAACCGGCTCTCCTTCCTTAATATGAATTTTTGTCACCACTCCACCCACAGGAGCTTGGACTTCTTTAACCGCACCTTGTGGCTCTAGCTTGCCCCGGGCGGGAACGGCATAGTCAATTTTGGCAAAGTAAGCCCACACCATACCAAAAGTTGTTAGACTCAACAGTGCCCAGAGAATGGCATGAGACCAATGGGGCGATTGTTCTAGAATAACCGGCTGGTCGAATTCGAGGTGACTATTAGAAGCACGACGTCTGTCCCTGGTGTCTTGAGGAACTGCCATTTTGCTAATAGTACCCACAGAACCTAAGTTTATTTTTGGATTTGGTTTGGAACCATTGCCATTACCATTGCCATTACCATTGCCATTATATGGGCTCATAGTTATTAGCTCCTGCTATTCGTTAATACTTCGGAAAGGATGAATAATGAAGGATAAATAATAAAGAATGAAGGATAAATAATAAAGAATGAAGGATAAATAATAAAGAATGAAGGATTTTCTCGGAATGTTAAGATAATTATCTGGTTGAATAA
The DNA here is from genome assembly GCF_010692525.1 of Moorena sp. SIO3B2. Taxonomy (NCBI): domain Bacteria; kingdom Bacillati; phylum Cyanobacteriota; class Cyanophyceae; order Coleofasciculales; family Coleofasciculaceae; genus Moorena; species Moorena sp. SIO3B2. Next base: position 15,031 of record NZ_JAAHHE010000070.1, on the reverse strand, counting down.
TTAAATTTAGTAACTAATAAAAAACTGACTCATTGATCATTTTTATCACTTACTTTAGGGGGAGTTAGCCAAAACTTCTCGCTCTCACTTGATAGCCTCTGTAAAACCAACTACCCGACCACTAGTATTTTTTTATCCTTGAGCCTAGTCTATCCGATACCAAGGGTTAAACCAAATAGCAAATACCGAGACCATACACACTTAATCCTTCACCCTTAATCCTTAATGCTTAACCCTTCATGGTTAATCCTTCACCCTTCACCCTTCATAGCTACATTTGAGCATCTTGTTGCATGTAGAGGCAATAGTAACGACCTTTCTGAGCCATCAGTTCATCATGAGTACCTTGCTCTACTATTGAACCCCGATCCATCATCAAAATGATATCAGCGTTGCGAATGGTTCCTAGGCGGTGGGTAATGAACAATACCGTGCGTTTGTCAAAAGCTTCGGCTAGATTTAAACACACTTGCCGCTCCGTGTCATAATCGAGGGCGCTGGTGGCTTCATCTAATATCATTAACTGGGGTGATTGCAAAATCGTTCTGGCGATCGCAATACGCTGTCGTTGTCCCCCGGAAAGACCTGAACCCCTTTCGCCAACGCTGCTATTGTAACCCAAAGGCAATTCCATGATAAAATCGTGGGCCACTGCTATCTTTGCTGCCTGAATAATTTCCTCACTGTCTGCATCAGGATTGGTCAGAGCAATATTCTCTTGAACGGTTCCCTCAAACAAGAGGGTTTCCTGAGGCACAATCCCAATCTGACGCCGCAGGGAATAGAGTTCGACTTTCGAGATATCGTAACCATCGACAATGATGCGACCGGACTCTGGACCATAGAGTCTAGCCAAAAGTTTGGTCATGGTACTCTTACCGGAACCACTTTGCCCCACAATCCCTACAAATGAACCAGCTGGAATCTCGACGTTAATGTTATTCAGTTGCATTGGTCCACTCTTGGCAAAGCGGAAGGAGAGATTTTCATAGCGAATGTCTCCCCTGACAGAGGGCAAGGGGATATTACCCTGGTCTGCTTCAGCCACTTCTTTGGGTGTATCGACAATGTCACTGAGGCGTTCGAGAGATAGGGCTGTAGACTGGAAGTTTTGCCAAAGTTGGGCTAAACGCAGCAAGGGACTGGTAACGTAGCCCCCAATAATCCGAAAGGCAATCAACCCCCCTAGGCTTAATTGTCCATCTAGTACTAGATAGACCCCTACCCAAAGCACAAGTAAACCCGAGAGTTTGTTCAAGAAGGTGCTCATAGAACTAGCAGCGGTAGAGGTTAGCACATTCTTGAAGCCTTCACTAACATAGCGCGCATATTTCTCTTGCCATTTCCAACGCGATCGCAATTCAATATTCTGGGCTTTAACGGTGGAAATGCCAGATAATACCTCCACTAGATAGGATTGGGTTTGAGCATTCCGTTCCGCTTTATTGCGTAGCTGTTGCCGGACAATTGGGGAAACGATCAGGGTCAGGAGCATGAACAAAGGGATTACTGACAAAGTCACCAGGGTCAGCACCCAACTAAAGAGGAACATGACCACGATGTAGATTACAGAAAAGACTGAATCTAACACCACGGTTAGGGCTGTCCCGGTCAAAAACTGGCGGATATTTTCTAGCTCATTGATCCGAGTGGACAACTCCCCAACGGGTCGTTTCTCGAAATAATTTAACGGTAAGCGCAACAGGTGGTCGATAATCTCGGAACCGAGAGCCATATCGATACGGTTGGTCGTATCTACAAACAGGTAGGTACGCAGGGTGATTAAAACCCCCTCAAAAACCGACACCACCAACAGTAAAATTCCCAGTACTTGCAAGGTATCGGTACTGTTTTGGGATATCACTTTGTCAATGAGTACCCGGATAATCAAGGGATAGGCTAGACCCAACAGTTGGACAAAGAAAGAAGCAATTAAAACTTCCGTCAATACCTTGCGGTAACGAACGATAGAAGGCCAAAACCAACTCAGACCAAACCGCTGGGTAGGGGTGTCTTTGGTAGGTTTTAACAGAAGTACCTGCCCGCCTTCTCCCCAGTTTTCTTCAAAATCTTTGGGTTTAAGCCGTTGAATTCCCAGCTGTGGCACCGCCAGCACTATTTGCCGTTCACTGGCTTCATAGAGAATAGCTAAGCTATCGTGCCACAACAGCATGGCTGGGGTAGGTAAACGTTTGATAGCGTTAGCTGGTACTGTTGCGAGTTGGGCAGTTAATCCCATCAGTTCTGCCACTGCACCACAGTGCTGAAGGGAGATTTGACCGGTGCGAGCATGCTGGTTTTTTAGCACCTTCCGTATACTATCTCGCCGGAAAGGAATTTTAAAGTACTTACTCAGCATTTGGAAACAAGCCAAGGATTCCTGCACTGCTCCTTTACCCCGTATAAAGGGGAATTTTGTAGGAGTAGTCTGGCCAGTGTAAATCGTCTCGGGAGCTTGATCCGGTCGGTCTGGAGCCTGGGGAATATCGTCTTGAGGTATACTGGGAATTGTATCGGTAGGCTCAGCCAGGGTTTCCGAGTCATTGGCGGTTTGCTCAGAGAAAATAGCTTCTGGAATTCCCACCAAGCGCGTTGCACCATGACCATTGACCTGTAAGCTAGACAATGCTTCTGAACTCAGACAAGACCCTACTGGTAAATTGGCGGCTGCTCCCCCACTCACAAACCATACTCGATTGGGGTCGAGTTGGCTTGACATTTGCTTGCCCCGAGGCAGGTTATAAACTAAAGCGTCTGACCAGGCTAACAGGGCAAGTGCTTTGAGGTCAGTCTCTGCCTCAGCCCGACGCCCCAACTCTGTTCCCAAAAGATCAAAGATTTCCACTAGACCACAACGGGCTTTGAAGGCATCTGAGAAAGATTTTTCTGTATCTAGCAGCCCTAAGAAGTCAGCCGCATTGATGGTGACACAAACCGCTTCCACCGATGCGATCGCAGTTTCACAGGGTATGCCCCTGACCAAACTGACCCAGCCAATAATCGCTCCTGGTTGTAGTAATTTGAGGGTTGTGGGGGTTTGACGGCGTTGGTCATAGCCGATGAGACGGGCTTTTCCTTGGAATAAAATCGAGATTTGGCCTGGCATTTTATCCCTGACCACAATTGTCTGACCCATGCGGTAGCGCAACAGTTGGCAACTCGTGGACAGTTTTTGCAGTGCTGTCCTTGACAATTTATTGAACGGAGAAATACCAGCTAGAAACTCTTGAATTGTTGTTGTATAGGTCATTGAGCCTCTTAGGAGATTACTTAGCTTAAATTTGAGATTAGTTAGCTTAATTAAATTTGATAACAGCTTCTAATGGGGTATTTATTAGGATATGCTAAGCATAGTAGGTCTGTCTTTTATGTAAAGACTCTGTAACGCACCCTAGGAATTGCTTAGCGCTTCCATCAAGAAATGTAACTAGTTGGCTATGCTATGATGGAATCAGGCAAAGTCTATTGAGACTAGCCTTAAAGAACAAAAATTTTACCGTACACCATAGACTACTGATCATTTAGCCACGGCACAGCTTCAGGATTACCATATCCCCAAGCTAGAGGGGTTTTTCGGAATCTTCCCCATCTGGCGCGGTTAGCCCAAACTATTAGCCAAATCCCGCCTATTTTCCCCCAAATCCGGAATTTTAGCCATCTATTTAGTTTCTTGAGTTTAGTTTCATTAGAAAGTCAAGTCGTTAATCTAGCGCCGCTAATTGCTGATTCAGTTGCTCACTTAGCCAGGTGCTGAAACATTCATTCAGTAGTCGCTGGCGCATCGAATCATCTAACTGGGCTGGCATAAACTTCTCCAAACGCACGATTAACAGCCATTCTCCCAAGCGTGTCGGTGGGAACAGTTGTCCGGGTTGGCTCAGGCGAAGCATTTGGGCTAAGGCGGGGTGAGGTACGCTCAGTTCAACCGGACCGATTAATCCGCCAGTCTGAGCTTCTGGTCCTTGGGAATATTCCCTGGCTAGGTCAGCAAAAGACTCTTCTCCTTCTTGAATTCGGAAATAGATTTCTTGGGCTACCCCTGGGTCTTTAGTCCGAATCAGGGAATAAATCACCCGGTCTAATTGTCCCTTCCTCTCCAGAAAATAAGATTCCAGTTTGTGACTCCAGGTTTGTTGTTTGTATTTCTCAATCAGAATACTTCGTACCGCTAGGGCTTCTAATTGAGCTGGATTCATACCACGCTGCTTTAGCCAAGCCTGTTTAGCCGTCTCGTCAATGAGCTGATTTTTTTCCAAGAACTGCTGATAGGCTTGAGCCTTCTCCTCTGGTGTGCAGCTTGCGGTAGCCACTGCCTCGTCAATGATAATCTCACGGATTAACGGTGGCAGCAATTGGTAACCAGCTAGCAGGGGAACAATTTCTTCTGCACTAATGACGCGATCGCCTATTCGTAAAACTGTAGTTGTCCCCATAAGAAATGTTTGGCTTTGTGGTAGCGCTAGGTGGATAGGATGGAGATATTACCCACCGTATATTATAATTCCTAATTTTCAAGCTTCAACAGTACAGTTTTTCCACATTCACGAAAATAGGGTATTGGTATAGCACTACCCATTAAGATGTTTGACATTGTCTTGATGCAAAGCGCGAGTGGGGGAAACCACGGCAGTCGCTCATGGGGGGGACCCCCAAGACCGCGCTGCCTCCCCAAGACCGTAATGGTGCGCTTGACCTTGGCGAATTAAATTCGCCACGGGTCGCACCTCTGCATCGCTTCTAAACTCCGAAACCTAGTCAATGCTTACTTTTGACTTCTGACTTCTCACTTGAGACTTGCGCGTAGCGCTATAATAGCTAATTGGTAATGGGTACTGGGTAACTGACTACTGATACCACACTACTTGATATCATTGCTTAGTTCAGTAAGGCCGTTGATTGTGCATTGCCCACGGAGCGTTTGGTTATTGGTTGAGGGTCAGTTCTAAGCAACTGGGCTGACCGCTGATATAGCACTACATATGATGTTTGACATTCCTAAACTCCGAAACGTAAGTAATCGCCTACTTCGAACCTTGCTGACTTCTAACTTCTGACGCTAAGCGTAGCGCTATAGCTGAGTACTCGCCACTTGGGTTGACTATATATTAAGTTTTCAAAAGATTTGGGTTTGCGATAAAGTTCTGCTCATTGGACCTGAAATAACAACACGAGGAGCACAAGCCCTAGAGCAACGAGCTATTACTTGTTGCGGAGATTGATTTTACGTTGTTCACTGATATGCATAATCGGTATCATTTCATAATAACATAATTCGGATTTTAGAGCATGTGTAACTTTGTTTGTAACTTTGTTAGTCTAAGGTAATTAGTCTAAGCTAAGAGATTTTCCTGCCGTTGGGATAGGCGTGAAGCGTAACTATTGCAGAATAGAAATCGCCCATGGCGTTCTGTCATGATTAGAATTACTGGGAACCAACACTCGCTCCTTATCGCTCTAGTTCATTGGTCAGAGTCTTTAGTCCATTTTTCGCGGGTCTCCCAATTAGCTGTGCAGTGTTTTAGTAGTTCCCTCACACTTTTTTTTGTCTTTGTTCCACTGACTTCTCACCCCTAAAGCCCCGATGGCTATTAACGCCAATATAGAGGTTGGTTCTGGAACGGAGGTGGGATCAGTTGGTGTTGGAACGGAGGGGGGATCAGTTGGTGTTGGAACGGAGGGGGGATCAGTTGGTGTTGGAACGGAGGGGGGATCAGTTGGTTCCAGTCTGACTACATTGACATTATCGATTAGTAGTCCTGAATCAAAAGCACCATCCCCAACATCTGTCACACCTATGGTGAAGGTGTAGGTTCCAGAAGCAGCAATTGTCTGAGAGTAGGTGCTAAAACCAGTTTCATTCACAAAAGGTGTCATGGAATCAGCTAATACTGAGAACGTATCAGCCAAACCACTCACCTGACCGGAAATTCCCACAAAAGCGAAGTCATTAAAATATTCGGAACCGTAATCATCTGTGAGGAAGTTGTAATCGAAATTAAGCACATCTCCTGCAACGGCTGTAAAGGTAGTTCTGATTGCTGATCCTTCAAACACCTCCCCCTTTCCCGCGCCCAGATTATCCAGCGCTGTAATGTTCAGCTCTAGAAAATTGGCTAGCTCCAGGAAGTTCTCTTTTTCCTGGGGAAGGAATGTATCTAGCTGGGCATAGAAACTGCCGTCAGTAGGTTTACTACCAAAACCTGCGGTGCGCACAGAAGCACTACCCAATGTTTCCCAGCCCGTAAAATCGTTTTCAAAACTACCATTAGTGATGATGGCAGCTGAGGCAGGATTAGTATCCAATAAACTGGCCACACCGATCAGGCTGACAATACCTGTTCTCAAAGAGAAGCACTTGTGGTTTTTAAGCTGAAACATATTTATTATCTTTGTTGAGAACTAGAGATTAGTCATGGGTAGATGCTTCCCAGTTCCAAAGTGGATATTTTGTCCGAGTAGACGCTGGAAACCCATCTGACAGTCTTGGGTTGAAGACTGACCGGATTGCTGATTGGTTCCACACGTAACCTCGAAGCTGATCTTGACAATCCTAAATCACCTGTGGTTAATCATCCGATGATAAAATCGCCATCTTCTTGAATATCTATAGTTAGATCGTTTGGATCAACATTTTTCAGGGTAGCTAATGTTCTGAAGGGGGTGTTGCCTTGAAGACCATCTCGATCTACTTTAATAAGAGCATGTGAACCAAACTGATCAATTTCCAACTCAATTTTCAACCAATCGTCAACATTGGCATCTGAATTCAAACCGTATTCTTCAACAAGATCCCAAAAGAAACCAGAGGTTAGAACCACAATATCTTCATCGTTGGGATCGAAGTTTTCGATCAGGTCCGTCCTCTCGGAAAACGTCTTATACCAGATCACATCAGCAGAATTATCAATACCAGGGTTGATATAGTCACCTCCGGGACCTCCGAATAGACTGTCAGCACCCCCTTGGCCGTAGATCTCATCTCGTACAACTTGTTCATCGCTACCTCGGAGGTCGTCATCGTGCTCTGTGCCATTTATTTGATTAATCTCTGTGTCATTTATTTGATTACTGTTTCTGCCATTTATTTGATTAGTATCTCTGGTACTCATAAGTGTTTAGTATGTGCTAACTCTGTGGGTTTTGATTGTTTGAATCCTTGAATTTTAAGTCATTAGCAGAGGCATATTTTTCTCTATTAACGATAAAAATATCTTTACTGCTACTGAGGGTTTAGAGTGGCAGCACACCCAGGAATTACTCTCCTAAAGGAGAAAAATATATTTTTCTATTTGTCCATAAAAACCTGCTAAATTATAACGATTTTTTTGGAATGTTAACTCTGGTTTAATACTAAAAATATTTTTCATTCATAATCTTTATCAATAGTTTAAGTTTAGTGAGACTTTGTGTGAAAATTGTGAAGCAATTTGATAATAATAATGAAAGGTCAAGTGGTGATGCCTATTATTAATTTTTCAATCCAGTTAGAGGAAAATCCGGAATACTTGTCTGATAATTTTTTTGGTTATATCACAATTGTATAGGCACGAGGGAGAAACGAAGGGAGGATAAGCGTGCAAAACCTTTAAAGGGTTTAAAATCCTAAAAACTACAAAAGGTATAAGAGGGATAAGGTGTACCAATTTCATTTATCCGAGCTACACATGCTGAGGAGGTATAGCGCTACGTGCAAGTCTCAAGTGAGAAGTCAGAAGTCAAAAGTAAGCATTGACTAGGTTTCGGAGTTTAGAAGCGATGCAGAGGTGCGACCCGTGGCGAATTTAATTCGCCAAGGTCAAGCGCACCATTACGGTCTTGGGGAGGCAGCGCGGTCTTGGGGGTCCCCCCCATGAGCGACTGCCGTGGTTTCCCCCACTCGCGCTTTGCATCAAGACAATGTCAAACATCTTAATGGGTAGTGCTATATAAGTTACAGGTTGTAGGTGATCAGCTTACAGGTTATTAAGCTAGTGTGCATTTAATTGGCATATTTTATATAGGACTTACGCAAATACCTCAATTTAACGCTACCTGTAGGGTTTGCCAAACCTTGACCACCATACCCATGGAGTCTGTGCGTAAGTCCTGTTATACTTTCGGAATTAGGGAAGGCAGACAAGGGGGATAAAAGGGCAGTGTTGTCTTTCCACTCTTATCTCTCTTCCCGCTCTTCCCCCAGAAAAGAATTTCTGATCAAGGTCTCCTCTACTCCAGATTGAGTAGACCTCTTGCAAAAGTATTTTTCTAATTAGTGTTTGCGTCAATTCTTGTCCACTGTTCCCAGATCCGCTGTTCCCTGTTCCCGACAACTGCCGCGAAGTCTAGTGTGCCATTGACCGATAACCCAAGCCTCGATGGTGATGATTTTGCCAAAAAAGCCGTCTGATTCGTCTATCCCCTGGTTTAGCATTGGCATAACTGCCATTGTTTTACTGTCACTCGCCCTGCGATTTTGGGGACTGGGTCGATTTAATCGCCTGGTATTCGATGAAGTTTACTACGCTATATTTGCCAATAACTACTTAACCGGTACTTCCTTTTTCAATCCCCATCCTCCCCTAAGTCAGTACATCATTGCCATTGGCATCTGGATTGGCTCTCACCTCCCCTTTGGACAGGATACGGTTAACGAGCTGACTGGTTCGTTACGGTCTACCTGGAGTTACCGATGGCTGAATGCCCTGACGGGTTCTTTGATTCCGATGGTAGTGGCGGCTTTGGCTTATCAACTCAATCGACGTCGCAGCTATGCTTTGATTGCTGCTCTGTTCGCAGCTACTGATGGTTTATTCCTGGTAGAATCCCGCTATGCCCTCAACAATATATATTTAGTGATCTTGGGATTACTGGGTCAGTTGTTTTTCCTCCTGGCTCTGAATCGTCATGGTGCCAAACCCTGGCTGATGCTAATCCTATCTGGTGTGTTTTTTGGTGCTTCCGCAGCGATTAAGTGGAATGGCTTGTGGTTTTTGTTAGGCATTTATATAGTATGGGCTGTCGCTTGGGTATGGCAATTATTTAGAACCTATTTTGGGGAGACAACCCGTACTCGTCCCATACCATCCTTAAGCCATCCATTACAACACCTGACAGAACTCAATGTCGGGCACATGGTGCTGAACTTGGTAATTTTACCAGCTCTCACCTACAGCCTCCTGTGGATTCCTCACTTACTGATGAATCCTACCCCTGGATTCTGGGAGTCTCAAGTCAAAATTTTAACCTTCCATCAAAATGTCGGCAGTGGCACTGACGTCCATCCTTACTGTTCCCGGTGGTATAGTTGGCTGTTAATGTGGCGTCCGGTTGCTTACTTTTATCAGACTGCTAGTCACACCCCTGAGGCTGTTTCCACTGACTCCCCCTTATCGGCTGGTGGGAGCAATTTAATCTATGATGTCCATGCCATGGGCAATCCTTTCCTATGGTGGCTCTCGACTACAGCAATTTTGTTGCTGTTGCTGCTGTTAACCCAACGCATCATCGAAGGGGTGGGCTGGAAATCCATACCAACCTCCTATACCTGGATTACCCTCTATTTGATCGTAAACTACGCCGCTAACCTATTGCCCTGGACGAAAGTGACTCGCTGCACGTTTCTTTATCATTATATGGGAGCTTCAGTGTTTTCAGGATTAGCACTAGCTTGGCTAGTTGACCGCTGGCTACACAGTGAGCAAAACCAGTATCGTAGTGCTGGTGTCACCGTAATCTTGGTAGTTGTACTAGCTTTTATATTCTGGTTACCAATTTACTTAGGTCTACCCTTGTCTGGGTCAGGGTATCACCTGCGGATGTGGTTCCGTTCCTGGATTTAGCGACAAGTTCTTACTATCAAAGTTCAGCACCTATTGATGTTTTATATAATCAATAATGGGCAGTTTGTCACCATTTATTTTCCCGGCTGTTGCTGGTACATAATAATAACATAAATCCAGATAGCGCTGAGCAATTACAGAATGAGCTCAGGAAAAGATTTGAAATCCAAAATCATCAAGTATTCAAGAATGATACCGGGTAGAAAAGTTATATCGATGTATTTTTGGTCACCCCTAAGGATACCGAAACAGCCTTAGAATAAGTGGCTTTCAAAGATATCACTTAAAGCAATTGAAAATTTGCTCTTAAGAATCAACAATCAACAATCAACAATCAACAATTAACGTAAGCATTCAGCTATCAGCTATCAGCTATAGCAGTCGCCAGGGCAGTTAGGACATCGACATTAGTCTCAAACCTAAGTAAGCGCAAGAGTTTTTCTGACTTCTGACTTCTGCTATATCAGCCATTGACTTGTGGCCACGTTACTTGAGGTGCTTATCGGCTATGGGCACGCTACTGTTCGTGCAGCACCTCAAGTAGCGCAATCGGTGCTTTTGAATGAAATAAGCTGACCGCTGACCGCTGACCGCTGAATGCTTACCAATTAACGATATTCCTTTCGTTGCCACAACAGTTTTAGTCCTGCGACTAAACCTAAGCCAAGGGGAGTCGTGGGTTCTGGTACTGACTCTGGCTCTGATGGTGTGTAGTCGTAAGTAACCTGAACATCCCCTTGGGCTTTTGTTGCGATCGCATTGAGTATATTAGCGGTTCCGTTAACAATCGATATGGTTTCCGCAGAGAAGAAAAAGTCTACGGGTTGAGTGCCCAGGAATGCATTAAATACGGAACCATTTGTGAATGTCTTCTCACCAGATACATTAGCTGTTAGTCCGATGAATGAAACTGCAGACTCGCCCTGGAAATCTAATGTGCCATCATAGGCAGCGACAACGGCTGAATCTCTTACTGTTGCTGTCTGTGTGAACAGGGTTGTATTATTTGCTCCGACCAATGTGAATAAGCCTTCCAGATTCCAAGTCAGAGTTGCTGGCTTTGCGTCTAGGCTTTCGCTCCGTGCGTCTCCTGACATTAGCCCGTTAAATTCTATGGTTACGGCATCAAGGGTACCGAGACTGGTGTCGAAGGGGTTGATAACAGGTGTGAGAGGCTCGTCATTGATATTTGTCGGCATCAGTGGCACTGAAGCGGATTGAACGATCGTGGCACTCCTAGCTGCAGTAGTAGTTGCCACAATACTGGTTAAGACAGAAACAGTAGCTAAGCAAATCAGATATTTGGTTTTCATTGATATGAAATTCAATCTTCATTTACAAATTAATTATTTTTTTGGTGAATGGCAATTTTATTTTTTGGTATTTATGGCCTTGTCAAATATTTTTTATCCGAATATTTTCTGATTTATTTTTTTATTATTTGTGTTATAGCGCTGTGCTCAGGGAAAAGGGAACAGGGAACAGGGAACAGGGAACAGGGAACAGGTAATAATTTAGCTTGTCACATAAATCTTTGAGCAATTATTAGTCCCTTTAATTTGTCAATAATTGAGCAGCCATTGCTATAGATAAAGTCCCATTAATCACTTACAAAATAGTACCTGTATTTTTGTTAATCGGTAAATTTAAACTTAAAAATTGTCAGTGTTAAATTAATCATTAACCATTAATCATTAACCATTAACCATTAACCATTAACCATTAATCATTAACCATTAAAGAATTTGGAAACTGAGCATTCAATGCTGGCAATACTGGACAGGGTTTCTTCTGCTGCAAGTTATCTCCTTTACCACTAAAGGTATTCCACCGAAATGGTCCCAAATCGGCGGCGGCCATCCACAGCAACCGTTTAGCTCGGGTCATGGCTACATAGAGCAAGCGGAATTCTTCAGCAGTCTTAAGCTGTGCGGCTTGTTCCCAAGCCTCGGGTGCCATGGGTAAGGGTTTACCGTGAAGATAGGCACGAATTTGAGCTCTGGCTACTTCTGCTAGGGTAAATTCTCCCAAAAACTGAGCGGCAGTAGGTACCCACGGATTACCTGGAAGGGTGTCTTCATGGAGAAAGGGCAAGAAAACATAGTCCCAGTCTAATCCTTTGGCTTTGTGCATGGTGATCACAGTCAGTTGATGGGAACGCAGATAAGGGGAGTCTGTATTGTCTGGGTCTACAGGTTCAAAACGTTCTGAGCTAACGATTTCCTGAAGTACTGCTAGAGTTTCACTGATAGAACTGTTGCCAAAGGTCTGTTTTGCTATCCGTTCGGCTAATTTATCTGCTGTGGCTAGCTCGGATTGGTCATAGTTTAAGGTCTGAGCCAGGAAGGAAATTAGGTGATAATTGGGGAGTTCTAAACGAGCACGCAGTAAATCACAGCAGTAGCGGCGAGCTTTGATAACTGCTTTTGTCTGGGGTGGGTCCAATGGACCAGGATAGAGGAATTGTTCGGGATAGGTGGATAGAGCATTGAGGTCTTGGGTGGGAATTAACTGACGTTTTACCAAGACATCTAGGGCAGCTTTTAGGTAATCCGGAGAATGGGGACGGTCGAGAAATTGCAGCAGTGTTAGGATTTGACTGGGAACGTGGGATTCGCGATCGCGTTTTTGGACATCATACACCTCAATCTCATGCTGGCGTTTAAGATACTCCAGTTGTTCCACCACAAAGCTCCCTTGTCGATTCTCCCGCACTAACACAGCAGCGTTATGGTTTTGGTTTTTGGCAAATAGCTCCACTACTCGCTTTCCAATCAGCTCGACTGTGTGGTAAATGTCCTTAGGAGTGTAGAGTTCTAAACCTCTCCCTTCTGGATTTGGGTTGGCATCCGGTTGAGGGTCATTGGCATCTACTCGACGAATGGTTTGAGGACGAAAGGGTAGCTCGGGAGACGGTTGGGTTTGGGGGATAGAGTCTGGCTGTGGTACTGTTTCGGTAGAGTTTTTGCTGCCATAGGTGCTATTGACCCAATTCACGATAAAGTTGGCAGCATTGATGATAACCTGGCTACTGCGACCCGCTTGATCCATTGTGGCTAAACGTCCTATTCCCTGACAGTCTTGGCAAAACCAATTGAAATAAATTGGGTCAGCTGGGGTAAAGGTAGAGTTAATGGCTTGATTGGGGTCTCCAACTCGGATCAGATTTAGGGTATGGTGTTGGGAGGTTGAAGGTTGGGAGGTTGAAGGTTGGGAGGTTGAAGGTTGGAAGGTTGAAGGTTGAGAGGTTGAAGGTTGGAAGGTTGAAGGTTGGAAAGTTAAAGGTTGTTCCGGTAGCGTGGCCAATAGGCCAAGGTTTGGTTCGGCACTAGCTGGTAATGTGGCCAGGGTTTGCAAGAGTTGGTATTGTAATGGTGTGGAATCTTGGGCTTCGTCTTCAAAGACGGCAAAAAATTGATTTTGCCAGAGCTGACGGATGGCATCGTTTTCTAGCACTCTCAGCGCAGCTAGAATCATGTCGTCGTAGTCGATGAATTCACGCGATCGCACTATGGTTTGATACTGTTGATACAGTCCTGCTGCGATCGCTAATATTCCATATTCATCCGTTGTCTGTTCACTGAGGTGCCACAAATCTGCTGGTAATAACCCAGAACTTTTGGCTTCATGGATAACGGTGTAGGCCAGGTTAGGTAAAACTTCCGTTCGCAATACGGATTGTCGGCGCAACCGTTCTGTTTCTTCTCCATCAAAGCTTCGACCTTCGAGCAAGGTCAGATACCGGCGTGGATAATTAGCAATCCACTGTTCCACACAAGCACGGATTAAGCGATGACTTTGATTTGGAGTTACTAGAGTACTACTGTCTAGATTAAGTCCCGATAATTCTGGATGACGGTTAGCAATGTAGAGGGCTAAACCATGTAAGGTATAGACTACAAAACTATTTTGTGGGACCTTAAGGGTTTTTAGGTCATCGCGGATTTTAGCTCTTATACTGGCAGCGGCAGAGCGAGTGAAGGTGACTACCAGCAATTGATATCTGCTATGGAGTTGGTAATTTGCGATCGCAATTGCTGCAGCTTTTGCCATGCCAGTAGATTTACCAGCACCAGGGACAGCAGAAACCGCTAAGGTTCCCCCTTGCCAGTCGGCCATCGGTTGTTGTCCCCTTCTTAAACTATTGCGGAGTCGTTGTAGTTCTTGGGCACGCCAAGCGGAGAGCGGGGTTTGCCCTGAGTCTGACTTGGTATCTGTATCCTCTGACATGTTGAGATTTGCTGCAACTGACTATTTTTTGGTTATTTTTTGGTATTGTAATTAGCCCAGGTTGCAAACCGCTATCCCTTAAGGTTTACCCTGGTTGCTCATTCAACCATTAGACCTCGGGAGTAGGGACAGATTTTCACAGGGCACTGAGATCTTAGAGTAGCTTAATGATTATTCATTTATTGTTAGAGTGATTAGTAATTACGCAACAATAACTTAACAATTTCTGCGTTTTTTTTTTAATAAAACATGCCAAAATTACATGGGCAGTGTCAGTTCTGCTCACGATACTCTTAGCAAGGTTAACTCTAAAAGACTTCTTTCGCTTTTCTCATTTCACATTTTAAGGAGGAAATTATGAAGCGAGTTGCGATTTTTTTGATGTCTTTGATGGCTGCACTGGTACTCATTGCTACCCCAGCTCATGCGTCGATTCAAGCAGGCATTATTGAGCTGTGTTCACCAGGCCCAGTGGAAACAACAAATAATGACACAAGCACATTTAAAGAAGTGTTCTTCGCAGAGCCATTTCGGGAAGGCTCAGATGTGATCGTGATTCCAATGGTTCAAACCTTTAATGGAGCAGATACCCCTGGTGTCAGGATCGCAGATGTAACCACGAAGGGCTTTAAGTTCAAAATGAACGAATTAGTTCGGGGTGGTCCAAGGCAGGCTCTGTCAGATGGAGGACATACAAAAGAAACCATAGGTTGGATGGCTGTCGGTTTCTAATCGCTCTTAGGATTTTTTTCTGACCCCTGTCGCCTGTGCCCAATGGATGGGGTACAGGCGATTTCAGCATTTTGTAGTGAAAGTGTCACAAAGGCTGTTGCACAAGCCAAGTATTACGGAACACCCAAAGCTGAAAGCCCCGTGTTTTTAAACCGGGTCAGAAGTTACCGCAAGAATAGTGCAGCCAAAGCAAGTTGGTAGGCTATGCATTAAAGGTGACAGGTTTTGTTGTAAGGCTGCACTATTAATCA